>NZ_JAUBRP010000015.1:0-104035 GCF_036701935.1 Microcoleus sp. M2_D5
AACGCATTAAATTGAGAGCCGACCGTCCTACTTAATGTTTTGTTACATACTTATAAATTTTCCCGCCGACCTACTTACATATTTTCTTACCTGCTTTTTCTGAATTTCAGTACCTTCAAATATTGCCAAACTATAGGCGAGTGTCATCAGCAGAATTATGTTAATCAGTCGGTTGCCTTTTAAGCTAGTTCCTTCCAGATCGTAGCCTCCTGTTTTACAATCTCGAAACATTTCTTCAATACCCATCCGCTGCTTATAAGCATTGATAGCTGCCGGCAATGACCCTAAATCTGTGAGTATAAACCACGCTTCATCAACCTTCCATCCCCCGTAGTTCTTTTTCCACTTACAAGCAAGATCAAATTCGGTCGCAGGTCGAGTTTTCCTCACTCTTTTACCTTGAAAATATAAAGAGGTTCCCGGCACTATTCCTAATTCATCTAATCGCTGCCAAACTAAATGCTCTGTTTCGATACAATGATTCTTCTTCAGTCTTAAGCAAAAAGATACACCCTTTTCCCTCAGCCAGTTTCCCAAATCGACCGAACAAAATTCACGGTCTCCTAAAAGGATGACTTTATATTCGGAAAATAATGGTAAAACTTGCTCTATATTTGTCGTTTGTTCCTCGAAGTTGCTGCTGCCCAATTTGGGTAACAATGACCAGTATAATGGAATTCCTCTGCGCTCCCAGATTAAGCTAACCATGAACAAATTAATACAGCCCCATTGGCTGCGAGCGATTGCAATTGATAATCTTTGACCGACAGAGCAATAAGTGGTTAACCAATAAGTAATTAATGGGAACCAAATTAATTCAATCGTTAAGTTAGGTAAATCTAAAAACCTTTGTAATTTACGTCGCCGACTTTCGGCTGTAATTAGACAGGGAAATACTCGGGACAGCCGCTCTAATCTCACTTGTTTTTCTGACTGCATCAATGATAGCAAAACTGTCATCACCAAAAACTGAGATGGCGTCAGGTATTTTTGTAAATGACTCTGGTAGAATCTTAGTATCATTATTTTTTGGATAGGCAAGCGTGTAATAATTCTGCTGCCTATCTTTTTTTACCACAAGTTGGCTCAATCCTTACTAACTATGGGTTTGGGGCGGGTCGTCACCCCCCCAGTTTAGAAAGATGAGTGAATTTGAGCTGGCCTCTGCAATATAAGTTTTGTCAATCTTGTGATGGCGAAACATAGCTTTTACAAATGATTTAAGCCAAAAAACATGACAAAAGGTTTTTGTTGTGAAATAGACAGAAAAAAAGCCAAAAAGCCTGCCGTAGCAGGGCAGAAAGATTCATCACCAGAAAAGTTATTGCGATGCTTGTTTCAGAAGTATTATCAAGTTTAGCCATCACTCTACCGAGGCTGAATCTTCTTTTGGCTTCTCCAAATTTCCCCTCGATTGAGTTACGAATTCTTTCGTCTAATTGAGCTTGTTTTTTTATTGATTTGCTCAGATTTTGGGAAGGTCTTCCTAGACGGACACCGCTCATTCTGATGCCGAGTTTTTTGCACCAAGCTCTATTTTCTTGTGTTCGATATATCCGATCTACATGAATTGATTCAGGGTAAAATCCGGTGAATCGTTTAAATGCTTCTACTTGTGTTTTTAAGTCTCCTGATTCGTTGAAATTATCCCAACTAATTCGGTCTAAAAATACGTACCCATTTCGACAACTCGCTGACAGTTTTGCCCCAAATTCAACGGATTTCCCAGCTTTCCCTCTCACTATAGGGCGGATATGTGGTTGCTTTAAACTTACGATTCTGTCGGGAATACTATGTTCTTTCTTTTCATACATTGATAACTGTTGACGGTAGACTTCGGTAACTACTAACAGCCTTCTATAATGAGATTTCTTTAGTAACTGTAGCTCACCCATTCGCTCTCTATTCGCCAAATTTCTTTGAATGTATTGCAGTTGTTTTTTAATTGCTTTTCTTCTTGCTTTTCTTCGTGGCTTTTTTTGTTTTGCTATGGTTAGGTATTCTTTTCTAGCTTTGTTTCGATAGGTTCTCGGCTTTTTTTTTACGGGTGATTTAGTTTGATTGTGTAGCGCATCTATGATTTTTTCAGTATGTTCTCGGGCTTGATTTAATAGTCCTAAGTCGGTCGGATATTTAATGTCTGCTGGCGCACAGGTTGCATCTAATATTAATTTTCCTTGATTTTTGGGTTCACTCCAGTCTGATGACTTTTTTTCTACTTCTTCTCCTTGTACTTGGGTTTGGTTCTTGACCATTTTTTCAGTGATTTTATTGACTAGGTTGATACCTATTCTTTGCCTAAAATAAACGAACATGGATGAGTCAAATGGTGCTTCATTACTATAACTACTCAGACCTAGGAAGTATTGTAGGTATGGGTTCTCTCTTATTTGTTCTACTGTTTCGGCATCGCTAGTTCCCAATCTTTCTTTGATTATTAATGCCCCTAATGCCATACGAAACGATTTGGCAGGTGCTCCTGTTGAACAGGTAAAATTTTTGGCATATTCTACTTCAAATTCTGACCAAGGAATTATTTTTGCCATGATTACCCAACGATTATTCTCTGATAATTGTCCCTGTCCGTTCAGGTCAAAGTTGGATGGTGCTTTTGGGCTTGGGTCAAGTTTTCGGTACATGAACGAAAGTGATACTGTGCATGGCTTTTGACTAATTTTAGCTCATAGTCTTACACTTGATCGGCGCCGAGGGCGAGTCAAAGTCTTTTCAGGTAAGGGTTTTAGGCTTATTCAGCAAGCCCTAATTAAGTCAAAAGCGGCGTTGCTTAATACAGGTATGAATTCAAGATTTACCAATTGCTATAAGCCCAGTATGGTGAGTTTTGTAACTTCAAGCGAAAAGTTGATTCATACGCCAGAATCAGCAACGCCGGGTAGTATTCCTTTTCCGATTAGATTTGATGTTGCTTGGACTACAAAAAAAACCTCGAATATGTATAATGAGGCGCTGATAAATCTTAGTCCATTCACAATCATTGCTTTCATGACTTGTCCTGGGCTGAGCATTTCTTGGGTTGTTATTCCTACTATTTTATTGACTTATTCTACTAATTCCATCTCGTCTAAGTAGGTAGGCGCAAATAAACCCGGCTGTGTAAAGGAATGTAAAGCTGTCAGAAGCTTTGGGATTGCTTCGTTTCACTGAGTGACCCTCGCTTTTGACTACTTGTGTATTTTCCGACTCATCTACTTATTATGCCTGCTACTATTCCGTTTAGGATCGAAATTTAGGACTTTTAGGGCTTCTTGATGCTCATTCATAGTTTTTTTCCTCTTGGAGCCTAATTCGTTCATTGTAACTCAAAAAAATCTGAAGTGATTACGGAGCAGTCACTTCATGCTTGAATTATAAAAATTTATAACCATCAATTCTATTTAAAGACCTGCGGAATGTGGGATGTACATTTATTGGTTAACGTTAAGCCGACTGATGCCGCTAGCTTTGTCCTGCAAAGAGTTAAAGGCAGGGCTTCCAGTTACTTAAGAAAAGAGTTTCCTGAATAGTGAAAATTGCCTACCTTGTGGACTCCTAGTTATTTTGTCGGTAGTGTTGGCAATGTCTCAACTGAAACCGTCAGAAAATATATTGAAGAACAGAGAAATAAATAATCCGCAACACTGGTAGCCTAAAAACTACAACTGCGTTTCATCAAGAGCTTGAAATACCGGGGTTCTCACGCGACGCGCTATAGGCTCCAGAAGCTAGTCGTTGTTCAAATAACCACTGTTTGCTTTCAGGAGAATCATCCAGCCAGCGATCGATCAAGTCCGCCCATTTGACAGGCAGGCGCAACTCCTGCCAGGTTGAGTGAGAAGCGACAGAAAGATTGTGGTAAAGCGCTGAATCCGAAATAACTTTTTCGATACATTCTGCTAAAGCCAGAGAGTTCCCCGCTTCAAAAATCATCGAATTAATACCGTGCTTTAAGTGGGTTTTAAACATTGGGTGATCCGAAGCTACTATCGGTGTTCTAGTCCGTAAAGCGTGCTGAATAGTCAGGGGAAAGCCTTCGGGATACTCGTGCCTGCTAGTAACTAACACGAGATCGGATTCTCTCATTAAAGGTTCTAAACTCTGAGTTGGCACGATTCCCAGAAAATCTACACAATCTTTAATTTGCAACTCTTCGACTCGCTGGGCAAAAAACTCCTCTTCACCTTTACCTGCCATTTTCAAGTGAACTGATATATTATTCCGTTCTCTTAACGTTGCTACGGCTCTCAATATATCACCCACTCCCTTACTTTGTACTAAGGAACCAGCGTAAAAAAGTTGAAGTTTTTTGATATCCGCAGGGATTTTTTTCGGGGACAAAGAGCCGGGATTGGTCTCTAAGAGAAAGTCCCAGGGAATTATTTTATCAGCTTTTACTCCTATTTGTTGGAACAATAAAGATGACGTAATGCCGTAAGTTCCCACCCATTCTATTTGCTCGTTATTCAACAATTGGGATAGGAAATAGTTGCGGTATTTATTGCGCCAAGTTTTTGTCGCAATAGATTCTGCAAATACAGCGATGGTTTTAATTTTATTTTTTATTATCCACCTAAAAATCTCTGGAAAAGTCGTCCGCATGACTAAATGAGTCGGCTTTTGCTGGGCAATTAACTCGATCAATTTTTGGGTATCAATTTTGTAATTAAATCCGCAACCGATCGCCCGCACGCCGTTTTCTAGAACCCGATCGTTAAATTCTGGTGTCATGCAGCAAATAACCGTTACTGACTCAGCTCGTTTTGCCATCTCGGTGACGGCATCAACAGAATATTTTTGAGCGTAGTATGTTTCGCTTCCACCTTTGGCTAAACGATCAAAGGCTTCTGCGTAATCGCCGGCATACTGAACTATGACTAAGCGCATTTTCCTCAACTCTGGTTGTAAAGTATTTAATAGGACTTACGATGCAAAAGATGTGTAAGTAGGTTGATGAGGACGGTTTGAGGTACCGCCACAACCGCACTATTAATTTTATTTTGCTTCAGTCTTATTATAAAGAGTTTCGGCAACAGCCATGTCAATAGATAGCGGCCGGAGTCGCTTTGTATTGGGGGTTTCAGGCTAATTTTCTCTTGATTTATCTGAGAGTGTGTTGCAAGTATAATGCGGGAATTAATCCCGACTAAGTAAGGAGAAATACTGTCCCCTGCAATTTGACCTCCGAAGTTGCGATCGACACTCACTCTCGACACTCACTATCGGCACTCAGTTAGCATATTGGAGGGGATGCCAGCAGAATTGGGCTATAAAGTTCACAAATCGTGACAATATTTGGTTTTACGGCGCTCAATAAGCCAAAGTTTCTAAAGTTTCTCGCAGATAGGAACGAACCTGCTGATCGAGGGTGGCATTTTGGTGCTGACGCTCAAAATTGAGTTCTAGCTGCCAGCGTTGAAATCCTGAACTTGCGCCGATCGCGGATTTGAGACTGCCCCAGATTTCAGAATCTTCGCACAGCTCGATCGGCTCGGCGGCTTGAGGTTCTTGTGCGATCGGTAGATAATTCGCCATATTGTTATACCTCTGTTTTAATCCCCTGTAAGGATTGAAAGCTGACCTTGACACTCTCTATTATAGATTCTTCTCTCCAAATAGCCAACCTAAAATATTCACAACCTGCGATTTAAAATTAAATATTAAGACTATTAATAATCTCTATCAGAAGAGGGGTGTTACCTATTTTGTTCAAAGCATACATCTGTACAAATTAAAGTAGCTTAAACTACAATTGTCCCCTTCTTAATTTTTTATTTCACTTTTTTTCGCTCTACTCTTCGGGTAGAGATGTAACGCCGTTGGAGTCTGCAGGTTTTGGGTTGACAATACTGCCGACTGACGAATTCTCTATGCCGGATGCTGGCCCAATTGACTCTGCGGGTGCAGCAGCAGCGGCAGTTGTCTCGACGGCTAAAGCCGGCAAAAGTCGATCGACTTGCCAAGGCGCGATCGTAAAATCCTGCCGAATTTTTTCTAAAACATGAGGCTTTGTCGCTGCAAATTCTGATTCCGGCGTCAGCAAAACCGCCATGACACTAGCAGACACCTGCAAAAACAAATTGCTAGCTAAAAAAGCAGCAACTGCCAACAACAATCCAGTCCACCGCCAGGAAGGAGGAAAGGGAGCAACCGTTGCCGCGAGGGGAGCCAATCGGTAGAGTTGCCACAAAATTATTGCCAGCAAAACAGCGACAAAAAAAGCGATTCCTTGATTTAACTTTGTTTTAAACCGAGTCAGAATCCGCTGTTGCAAAGAACTTAAATTCTGGGGTTTCACCGCCACAACTAAAATACTAAAAATGTAAAAAGGGCGGAACCACTGCATCCACAGCACAGGAACAATACCTGCTACAGCCACTAAAAATATTTCTAACCAGACAGGGAGTAGGGGAGAACCCACTGCGAGTCCCAGCAAGCACAGTCCCAGGAAAATCGGCAGTGTAGCCACCCCAGAAAGGTGAATCCACAAAAAAGGATCTGACCAAAAAGAACGCACTTTCAATAATTATGAGTTATGAGTTTTTAATTTTGAGTTTTGATAGTCGGGGACGCATTCTTAAGCAATAAACCTGGTGCAAAGAGTACATCTCTAGAGGTAACACCAAGCATTTTGGGAGGAAACTCGATTGCTGTGCGTAAGTCTTATTGGAGTTTTAAATTTTGAATTTTTAGCAACAGCCAAGACGATGAGGACGTTGTTAATTGTGGATATATTTGCTTTTCTTACTTCTTCCTTCTCTCCTCGATAACTAAAACCTTCTGCCTTCTGGATTCTTGCTTCTGCTATAAGTTAAAAACAAAAGTTGCGAGTGATGACTTTAGGAGTATTGAGTGAAGAGAAGAGTTGCGAGCGATCGGCAATTTAGTTGCGATCGCTCAAAAATTCTCTTCCCTCTCAACACTCACCACTCAAAACTATTGAGAGAGAGTCCGGCGCTTAGTAACCATCCGGTAGGCTTCAATAATATCGCCATCAGCCCAGTCGCTAAACCCGCTCAAGGAAATGCCGCATTCAAAGCCAGCATTGACTTCCTTGGCATCTTCCTTCATCCGTTTGAGGGAGTCGAGGACACCTTCGTAAACGACATTGTTGCCCCGGCGCACCCGCACCTTACAGTTACGGATGACTTTGCCAGAGAGTACCATACATCCAGCCACAGCCCCGCGACCGATCGCAAAGACAGCGCGCACTTCGACGCTTCCCAAAGGTTCTTCCACCAATTCGGGTTCCAGCAGGCCTTCCATCGCCCCTTGAATGTCATCCAAGAGGTTGTAGATGATGCTGTATTCCCGCACGTCTACCCCCGCTTGGTCAGCGGCGAGGCGAGCGTCGGTGGCGAGAGTAGTATTGAACCCGATAATTACAGCATTACTGGCTGCAGCGAGGTCAATATCCGTTTCTGTAATTTCCCCAGGAGCAGATAGCAGCAGTCGGAGTTGAACTTCTTTTTGAGGAAGTTGAGTCAGAGCGCCGACAATTGCTTCGAGGGAGCCTTGGACATCTGCCTTCAAGATCAAGTTTAGTTCCTTGAGAACGCCTTCCTTAGCTTGTTGAGAGAAGCCGCTGAGACTGATCCGGCCGCCTTGGAGCAGGCGTGAATCTCGTCGGGAGGTAGCTCTTCCGCTTGCGATCGCCGCAGCTTCTTTTTCGTTTGCGAAGACATCAAACTCGTCTCCGGCGCGAGGAACTTCCCGCAGCCCCAGCACTTCCACCGCGAAGGATGGAGTTGCTTGGTCTACGCGATCGCCCCGGTCGTCGATCATGGCGCGCACCTTGCCCAAAGCCGAGCCTGCGACCACAATATCGCCCACTCGCAGAGTGCCGTTCTGCACCAGCAGAGTTGCCACCGGCCCCCTTGCCTTGTCGAGGTGAGCTTCAATCACAGTACCCTTAGCCGGTCGGTGCGGGTTGGCGTTGAGGTCTTCCATTTCCGCCACTGTCAGAATCATTTCCAACAGAGTATCGAGGTTTTCGCCTCGGATCGCGCTGACTGGAACCATCGTGATATCGCCGCCCCAGTCATCTGCCACCAAGCCGTACTCAGTCAGCTCTTGCTTCACCCGTTCCGGCTGAGCACCCTCCTTGTCAACTTTATTGATAGCCACGACAATTGGCACTTTCGCCGCTTTCGCGTGGCTGATCGCTTCAATTGTCTGGGGTCGCACGCCGTCGTCCGCCGCCACCACCAAGATGGCGATGTCCGTAACCCGTGTTCCCCGAGCCCGCATCGCTGTAAAGGCTTCGTGGCCGGGCGTATCCAAAAATACCACCTGCTGGCTCTTGCCTTCGTGTTCCACATCTACGTGGTAAGCACCGATGTGCTGGGTAATGCCCCCAGCTTCTCCCTGAGCCACCTTGGTTTTGCGGATCGAGTCGAGCAAGGTAGTTTTACCGTGATCCACGTGACCCATAATCGTTACGACTGGGGGACGGCGTTCCAGGGATTCCAAATCCGCTTCGTCCAGCATCTCGATCACTTTGATAGCTGGGGCTACTTTTTCTGGGGTTTCCACCTCTACGCCCATTTCTTCGGCTACCATCCTCACCGCTGGAATGTCCAGGGTTTCGGTAATATTTACCGCAATTCCTTTAGAGAAAAGCCGCTTAATAATTTCGGTTTCGGGAACAGCCAGACTAACTGCTAGTTCTTGAACGGTCATCGGCCTGCTCAGCAGCAGCTTTTCTGGACGTTCTACCTTAGCTTCGGCTGTTTTGCCCCGGTTGCCGCGTCCCCCGCTCGAACCTGAAGAACTTTTATCGTGAGAAGGGCCTGGTCTCTTATTTTTTCCGCTGCTTCCGGGTGCGCCCGGAGTTGGTGTTGACTTGGGTGCTGCTTGTCCCTTCGCTTTCGCTGGGCGGGCTAGGGACAGGCTGACGGTGACTGGTGCTGGCAGATCCAAGCCGTTTTCTAAGTCATCGTCATCCTCGTCTATGGGTTTGAGGCGAGAACGTTTTGCCTTAACAGCTTTGGCAGCTTTGGCAGCATCTGAGTTTTCGTCATCATCTTCTTCCCAAATGACCGATGTCTTTTTGGCAGGACGAGGGAGGGAGGGCCTTTCGAGGAGAGGAATCTCCAGCAACGGCGTATTATCTTCTTCATTGTCATCAGTGTCATCCCCTAGCGCTCCGGTGCCACCGCCCCGGCTACGCAGCCCGGTAGCTGACGCTGCGGGGGCAAGGCTCCGGCGCGGCCCACCGGGCTGGGGTCGATCTGCCAGTGGAGTTTTGACTGGCCCACCAGGGCCTTCCCGGCGCGGTATGCGCGCGTCGCGAGATTCGGTACCTCCCGGTGCAGGTCTGCTGGGGCGGCTCGGTTTAGGCGGCGCTTCCAGAGTTTCTGACTGTCCTGATTGCTCTTGCTCGGTTTTTGCAAGTTTGAGTACCGGCTTGTTCCCCAGATTTTGTGGGGTACGGCTAGCCGACTCGGACGCCCCTCTGACGGGCGGCGACGTGAGTTTGGCCGAGGGCGCGACCGGCGCGACCGGCGGTTGCTGGGTGCGTTCTGGAGCCTTGGACGACGGCGGTTGAGGTGCCGCCGGTGCCTGAGCCTTGGCGGTGGTTTCCGGGGCGATCGCACCTACATTTTCCGAGACTTCGGACGGAGCCGCCGACACAGCGACATTTGGCTTCGACAGTACAGGTCGATTGATATTCGGTTTAGCTGGAGGCTGGAGTTGTTGAGCAGCAGGCGACTTGGGAGGAGTTGCCACGGTTGCCGCCGGCTGGTTTTTGTTCTCCTCGTTGCCTGCTGGCTGGGAGGAGGCACCAGCCGGCCGTACTTTTGGACTGCGTATTTCTAAAATTTGCTGCTTTTTTTGTTGGTCGTTAGGGTGAGGGCCAGATTCTCTCGATGGCGCGGCTGCTCTTTCGGGTGGAGCTGGCTTGCCGGGGGAAGAGTGGCTACTGGCTACGTATTTTTCCGCCGTTTTGCGAATGCGCTCTGCTTCGGATTCTGTAATTGTGCTGCTGTGGCTCTTGACTGAAATATTGAGCCGCTCGCAAACTGCCAAGATGTCTTTATTATCCAAATTTAGTTCCCGTGATAATTCGTAAATTCTTACTTTGCCGTTGTTCATCCACTCTGCCCTCTTTTGTGCCAACCAGTTTTTACATTGTGATTTTTTGTGCTAATGACGACATCATTCGGTGTGATTGATTCAGTGTCAGGAATCGGGGTTTTGGTACTCGCTCAGCAATTTTATCTAAAAGATGCAACTCGCTGAAGTCTGCGGTTGAAGAATTCTCAAGTCTGTTTGGGAACTTGGAACTCCGAAGTCTGAGTTTTGGCAAAACCCACTCTCTCAAGCTTCAAAGTTTGCCTTTCCACCTTGAGGATACCTCTGCTAGTACCCTACCCTTATCTAATCTGACACAAATCTTTCCAGACTGGTGGGCAGATCGGATTGGGGTTTTATAGCTGGCGCTACCGGTAATTACTGGTAGGGCTGCCAAGAGGGTTTATACAGTCGATGCCGAACTACTGTCGGTTTTTCGTCCGGCCGGCGCCAGAGCAAGATGTACAGTCAGATGTGGCTAAACGCTGCCAAAGTGTTTGGTAGAGTTCGTCAGACACAGGCGCTTTGAGCGCTCGCCCAAGTCGATTTTTTTTCTGAGCTGCTTTGAGGCATTCGGCTTCCCGACAAAGGTAAGCAGAACGGCCCATGCCACGATCTAATTGTACCTGATGAGAAGGATAGAGCCTGACTACTCGCCAAAAAGCTTCCTTATGAGCTATTTTTCGACAACTTGCACAGCACCGGTAGTTCGGTTTCATTTCTTGTGAGAGTGGGAGTTGGGGACAAGTCCTCCTTGTCTGGCGAAGAGAGAAAATTTGATGACAAGGAGTCAGAAGACAGAATTCAGAATTCAAAATACGCCATGCCCCAAGTCAGGGGTAAGGGTCACGGAAAGAATTTTTTCGGCTCCACGATTAAAATCGGAAGCTTTCAACCTCGATTCTCCATCCTGTCGCACATTACCCATTCTGGATTCTGGCTCCTGAATTCTGAATTCTTCGGTAAATGTCACAGTTTTCAGACTGCGGCTTCGGTTTCCTCCGTGGCGGCTGCCTCCTCTTGCTCAAATTCTGCGGTTTCCTCGTCGCCGTCGTAGTCGCCTGCTTCGTCTGCGTCGTAGTCGCCTGCTAGTTCTTCGAGCCTACTTGCTTCTGCTGCCAATTTGCTGTCTTCGGCGGCGCGATCGTACTTAGCAATATCTTTGATATCGATTTTCCAACCTGTCAGGCGGGCCGCGAGGCGGACATTCTGACCTTCTTTGCCAATGGCAAGACTCAGTTGGTCTTCAGCGACCAAAATGTGAGCTCTCCTGCCTTCTGGAGCAACTAAACGCACTTCATCTACTCTAGCGGGACTCAGAGCGTTAGCAATATAAGTTGCTGGGTCTGGAGACCAGCGGATCACGTCGATTTTTTCGCCCCGCAATTCGTTGACTACTACCTGAATCCGCGATCCCCGCGCTCCGATGCAGGCTCCTACAGGGTCTACGTCGCGATCGAGAGTATCAACTGCTATTTTAGTCCGGGGGCCGACGTGCCGGGAGGGCGGATTTGCCTCCCTGGCTACGGCGACAATCCTCACCACCCCGTCTTCTATTTCTGGTACTTCGTTAGCAAACAGGTAAACCACCAAACCTGCGTCGGCTCTAGAAACAAGTAACTGCGGCCCGCGAGTTGAGCCTTCGCCTACTTTTTTGAGATAAACCTTGAATGTAGCGTTTGCCCGGTAATTGTCGTTGGGCAACTGTTCGCGCTTAGGGAGTTCGGCATCTACTTCTGGCTGACCGAAGCTGCTGGTAACTGCTAAAATTACCGACTGCCTCTCAAACCTGAGCACTCTTGCTTGAAGAACTGTTTCTTCTAAATCCTTAAACTCTTCTTGAATCATTTTGCGCTGTTGGTCGCGCAGTTTTTGAGCGAGAACTTGTTTGGTCTGGATCGCCGCCATGCGACCAAATTCTTTTTGATTTGGGGTTACGTCTACGAGCACGATGCTCCCCGGCTGAGCTTCCGTGGCTACTTCTTGCACTTCTAAAAGTGAGATTTCGTGATCGGGATTGGCGACTTCTTCGACAATAGTTTTGTTGGCTAAAACGCGGAAACCTTCTTGTTCTGCGTCGAGTTCTACATCAAAGTTGTCGAAGTATTCTTCGCTGAAGTGGTCGAGTTTTTGGGTGCGGCGGTAGCGTTCGTATCCTTTGAGCAGGGCTTCTCGCAAGGCTGCTTGGACGGCGTGTTTGGGTAAATTGCGTTCTTTGCTAATACCTTCGACCATTTCTTTTAGTCCTGGAAGGGGAACCATTGACATATAAAACTCTCCTTTTTTGCGTTGGTAATAAGTAACCAGTGATCGGTAATTGGTACTTGGAATATTTCGAGAAATAGTGATGACAGAGGAGTGATGAGTTACTGGATAGGATTAGGGGAGCTGGGTGCTGTAACAATTTATTGGTTGTTCCCATTCAACCCGCTGCTACAGATGTGATTGTTAAAAATTAACTCGCAGCCAAGCGTTTTCAGCTTGCTGCGAGGCAATCTCAAAACTCAAATCGGGCGGGCACAGGGGCACCGCCCCTACAACTCAAAACTCAAAGTTTCCCTTTACATCTCCTTTCCTTCGTCTAGTTCAACTTTGACAATCTGAGGACGGGGAATTTTAACCTGTCGCCCTTTTTGATTGAGATAAACCGCTGTTTCATCCCGGCCCAGGAGTAGTCCTTTCCACTCTTTGATTCGCGAGTCGGGTTCGGTGGTTGTGGCTGTCACGGGGAAACCTTTAAAGGTAATAAATTCTCGATCGCTGCTGAGCAATCGGGATATTCCGGGACTGGAAATTTCTAGCACGTAGGCCTCGGGTATGATGTCGGCTGCATCTAACTCGGCATCGAGGGCTGTGCTCATGCGCTCGCAGTCGGCTAAACCAGTGTCTTGTTGGAGGTTGCGGATGTCTACCCGCAAGACGGGAGGATTTTGGTTGGTGTGAAACACTGCTCCCACTACTTCCAATCCCAGTGCTTCCGCAACGGGGGTAGCTAAGTCAATGATTTGTGGGATTAGGGGATGAGTCATATCGAATACTTAAGTTAAAACTCCTAAACTCGGACACGGGCAAGGAAACATTTGTTGTTGAGATTGCTTGGTTTTGAGGTGGTTTGATTAGGTGGCTGCGACTTTCGTCTTCAACTTTGGGACTTACCCAACATCCCAGCAGGGATCTCAAGCGGGGGGGTACCCCTACTAAATCCGTCCTCAACTTGCAAGTCAGACGCCCTGAGCTCTTTTCCTGCGACTAATGCAACAAAAAAAGTGGGCTTGACCCACTCCTAGGTAAAACAATTTCTTCCAAGAAGTTTGAGGACTTCTTCCGATCGAAGCGAGGCCTCAGTTCTCAGTTTAGCTCGATCGCCCGCCCGGTGACAAACTGATCGCCATCGGCGGACTGTCCGAGGGCAGAAGGGGAGAGCTGACAGGGGGAATAAGGACGACTTCATCACCGTTTTGGAGTGGGGTGGGGCGAGGGCAAATTCGTGGTTGATACCGAAGCAGGTGGGTCGCCCCTAGAACAGGGGGAGGAGTGGCACTCAGGCGTTCTAGGACTTGCGATACGGGAGTTTCTTTGGGAAATTCTAATTTCAGTTCGGACAAGCCCTCTGCTTCTTGATAGGGGGTGAAGAGCTTGACAGTGATGGTGATTGGTAGATTAGACATGGGCGATCGCAACATTAACGGTATATTGACAAAACAGCAAAACTAAAATTAACCCTAAAAAATCGCCCTTACTAATGCTGAATTGGAAGCTCAATAACAAACTCTACCCCCCATTCTGGCAAGGCAATGCAAATCAGCTTACCACCATGTTTTGCTTCTACAATCTCACGGCTAATAGACAAACCTAAACCTGTCCCTTTACCTACTGATTTAGTAGTAAACATCGGCGTGAATAAATGCTGCATTACTTCCTGAGTTATTCCAACTCCATTATCAGCAATCCGAATCACCACTCTGTCGCCCTGAAGCATTTCAGTGGAGATCCGAATCTGTGGAGTGTCATTGCTCTGTTGCTTTTCCCTGCAGAGCGGACAACTGATCGTAGACTCTTCTAAAGCATCAATTGCATGCGCTAATACATTCATAAACACCTGATTGATTGGCCCAGGATAGCACTCTACCAGCGGTAATTCGCCGTACTCTTTAATAACCTTAATAGCTGGGCGAGTGCCTTTACCTTTCAATCGATGACCTAAAATCAACAGGGTACTATCTAGCCCATCGTGAATATTCACTGGCGTTAGTGCCGATATATCCAACCGAGAGAAATTACGCAGTGACATAGAAAGATTGTAAAGTCGCTCTGTTCCCACCGCCATTGAATCAATAATTTTTGGCAAATCTTCAACAATAAAATCTAACTCAATCTCCTGGCACTTATCCTCAAATTCTGATGTCGAACTAACGTGGTGCTTGCAAAGCCGAGTTATCTCGATCAAATCGGCAATATATTCCTTGGCAATAGGGATATTATTGGAGATAAAACTAACTGGATTGTTAATTTCGTGAGCTACCCCAGCTACAAGTTGACCCAGACAAGCCATCTTTTCACTTTGAACGATTTGCACCTGAGCTTTTTTAAGATTATCCAAAGCTTGAGAAAGTTCAGCGGTTCGTTCTTCCACCCGTTTTTCTAACTCCTGCGCGAGCTGATGTAACGCTGCTTCGGCTGCGAGCCTGTCTTCAATTTCCCGTTTGAGAAGCAGATTTTGATCTGCGAGAGTTTTAGTCAAAGAACGCAGTTTTAAATGGAGATTGACGCGAGCTAATACCTCATTTTGTTCAAAAGGCTTAGTAATGTAATCCACAGCCCCTAGATTAAAGCCTTTGATCTTATCTCCTATGTCAGAAAGAGCCGTCATAAAAATTACCGAAATTTCGTTCGTCAACGGACTTTCCTTCAGGCGATGACAGGTTTCAAACCCGTCAATTCCTGGCATCATTACATCTAACAGAATCAAATCAGGCTGAGTATATTCAGCCTGTTCGATGGCAGTTTCGCCATCAGTTGCTACCAATATCTCCCATCCAAAACCCGCTAAAGCTTCAGAAAGCACGTCTAGATTGCTAGGATTATCATCGACGATTAAGATGCTACTTGTTTCAATATTTGCTGCCTTCATTGTTTTTATATTATGTGAGATGTAATAAACTCTTTGATTTTTTTGACTTGATACCCTTGGGCTAACTGGCGCAGCTCAACAGCAAAGGAAACAAATTTCCGATCTAATTTCTCTAGGTGTTCACTGCGCTTCACAATTCCTTTCACGTTGCCTCTCATCGCCAGTTCAAGTAGGAGTTCCATTTCTCCGGGCGGGGGAGCAACTACGGAGTTCGATTCAGAAAGTGATTGAGGATCAGAGGAAAAAGGCATAGTGCTAATTTTTTCATTCTTTTGTTCCTCATATATCCATTCAAGTTTTAAATACTTTTGCAATATCTCAAATAGCTCTTCTGCCTGCACAGGCTTACCGAGAAAATCGTTTGCTCCCCCCTCCAAACTTTTATGTTGGTCGGTAGCAAATACACTGGCAGATGAAGCAATGATTGCCACGTCTTTATAGTGTGACAAATTTCGGATGCGGCGCATCATCTCAAAGCCATCTAACACTGGCATCACTAAGTCAGTGATAATCAAATCGAACTTAAACTCTTCTACTTTTTCTAAACCTTCTTGACCGTTTTTAGCTTCGGTTACTTCAAAGCCGAGGGGTTCCAGGAGATTGACAATCACCGAGAGGTTTTCCCATTTGTCATCCACAACCAAAACTTTCTGTTTTCTACCTTGATACCCAACCAGCTTTCTTTGCTGGGCAATGGGAGCATAACAGTTATGCGCTCAGTATAAATACTGATGATAATTTAAGCTGCTGCTTTGAGATTGACACCAATCATTCCATTTAAGTAAGCTACTCGATGAGCCAAGACTTGCGGGACATTTTGCTCATTCCATTGTGCGCCAGAAATTTTGATACGACGACCAATTTGTTTGATTGCTGATTCCACAGCACCCGAGCCAATCGAACAAATCTTATTTGACTGATAATAGTGGTAATTAACGATGCGTGCAGGCGTGTTTGTTGAGATATACGCAGAAATTATGTGCGGCTTTTTTTTTCACATTTGCAAAAAGTTGTTTCGCTTTTTCTACCTGTCCCATCCATAAATAAGCTTGGGCTTCATTGATTCTTCGTTGTGAACCGCCAACCTTATTCAGATTTTCAATCAGATGATACCAGTCAAGGATTTCTCGGCGTTGTCGATTTGGCGCAACTAAAGCGATAATATTCCAAATTCCATCATGTCCATCTCAAGCGACAGGTTACAATCTTAGCGATGGGTTGACTGTTGACCCAATTAATCAGCCCAATGTTATCTTGATAAACCGCGATTAATCCGCTGTTTGTGTGCACTGCTTTATAGTCTTTGTAGATACATTCTAGTCCCTGTGCAGTTCTTAATCTAACTTTTCCTCCATCTACACATAATTCTTCAATTAGTTCTGTGACTATCGGCAACTGAAACTCTTGCCGATGGACTAATCGGGCGTTGTGACATGGCATTGGTTTGGACACCGGTGATGTATTCTAAATCTACTGCCGTTTGCTCGTATGACATATTGGCACTTAATCTCAGACAACATTGTTCCAAATGTGGACTAATTCTTGTGCAGGGCTTAACTCCGAGTATTTTAGCTTGTTTTTCGGTGATTTTTAGTATCCCTAATGTACTGGTAAGTTTTCTGGTTCTGCCGGAAGTTGTTCCCGTTGATTGCTTAAAAAAAAGCTGCAATTTCGGGACTGACATACGGCTGTTGCTGTGTCTGAATAGTTTTTTCTATACGACGCGAGCGTCAACTGTTGTTCAGATTCAGCTTCTGTATATAAAATCTCAGCAATTGCTCTGGTATATTCTTGCAGCTTTCTTTGTTTCTCTGGATTCATAATTTTGCGAGAGTGGTAAACATATTTAATTATGGACTAATGAGGGGTAGGGTATTCCTGAGTATTTGTACTCATCGCATAAGTGTTATGCTCCCCGCGTAGTTCGCCGAGCTGATGGATACTACGTGCAATTCTGTATTGATGCTGAACGAAATGAGAAGCGCGAACCTACTGGACGAACCATTGGTTTAGACTTCGGGCTAACGCACTTCTATACAGACTCTGACGGAAATACCGTAGAGAATCCACGCCATCTGAGAAAGTCCCAAAGGTCACTTAAAAAGCTTAATCGGAGACTCTCTAAAACTCAGAAAGGCTCTAAAAATAGAGTTAAGGCTCGGAATCGTTTAAGCAGAAAACACCTCAAGGTAAGTAGGCGACGTAAAGACTTTGTTGTGAAATTAGCAAGGTGCGTAATCGGGTCTAACGACTTGGTAGCCTACGAAGACTTGTCGGTGCGTAACATGGTTAAAAACAGAAAGTTGTCTAAGTCTATATCAGATGCAGCTTGGACAGCTTTTAGAAATTGGGTTGAATATTTTGGCCAAGTATTTGGGGTGGCGACTGTTGCAGTACCGCCACACTATACAAGCCAAAATTGTTCTAATTGCGGGAAAGTTGCGAAGAAATCTTTAAGTCAGAGAACACATATTTGTCCGCATTGTGGATTTGTTTTAGATCGAGATTGGAACGCCGCTGGCAACATATTAGAACTAGGATTGCGTACCGTGGGGCACACGGGAACCTCAAACGCCTCTGGAGACATCGACCTCTGTTTGAGTGAGGAAACTCCTTCAAATAAGTCGGGTCGCAGAAAGAGGAAGTCTAAACAGTGATGTTTAGAATCACTGCGGCTTTAGCGGGCGTGAGGATGTCAAAGCAGGGTAATTGCTAATTGCTAATTTGGTAATAAAAAAATAAGTAAAGCGGTGGAGACTTGCTCTAACGCGGGGCTATCCGTTGCAGTTCTTTGGCTTGTTCTAAAATTTTCTCGAAGTCTTCTTCGCTCAACCGCTGAATGTAGTTGATTTTGAACTCTTCTAGGAAGTCGCACAGCAGCATTTGTATTTCTTGCCAGGTTTGCTGCTGTTGCAGTTCGGTTCCTAAAGCTTGCCCGAAATGTTGGACTAGCTGGCTGGAGAGTTTGATGCTTATGGGGTCTTCGCTGGCGATTTTGAAGGCTTCGTAGGCATCTTGGGGGCCGAGGGTGGCTAATTTTGAGAGTTCTGCAACTAATTGCTGTGCTAGCTGTCCGGGCAGGTTTCCGAGGCCGGGTACTTGCTTCCATCCTTGATAGAGGGGGGATTGTTTGAGGAAGCTTTCAATATTGTACCGGAGGAGGGCTTCTAGGTCTGGCTGGAGTTGGGGGAGGACTTTGTAGACGGTTATTTGGACAAGATGGGTGGCGATCGCTTCTATTTCATTGATATTGTTGATGTCGAGATAGCGCTGTTTTGGGGATTTAAAGAGTTGACGAGCGAGTTCGCCTGTGGTGATTGATTGTTGCATCTGGTTGATGAGTTGAATTACTACAACTTCGGTCAATTCTTGGGCGAAGTTGGCGACGAAACCTCGGCTGATTTGGGTGCGTATGGGTTGGAGATCGGGCATTTTGGCTTGGTGGATGCGAATTGTGACGGGTAATATTCGCAACAGGCGCCAGAAGGGGAGCAGCAGGAAGATGTCGTACCATCGCCAGAGCATGGCCGATCGCCAAGTGACGCTGCGGTGGCGGCGGCTGATCGAGTAGGTACGGGCTAGAAATTCGATCGCGAATATGGCAATGAATGGCAGGTCAATTAGCCAGAAGTTATCGGTGAATTCGCCGTTTTCTCCGATCGCGCGGTAATAGTTGGTGGCGATTAATGGTTTGATTTTGGAGTCAAACCACTGGATTTCTTTTTGCCAGCCTTGTTTGTTTAAATAGTCAGGACTCCAGAATGTTTGGAATGATTGTTTAGCGGAGTCTTCTGGATTCGGGACGCGATCGCGCATCCGGTCTTTTATTTTTTCTAGGGTGCCGCTTTTTGATGCTACTCGAAAGGGATCTTCGTCGATCATTTTCGCGCTCAGATTGTTTATTTCCTGCAATTTGGCTGCTACTTGGGGAGAGGGCAATCCTGTTTGCACTACTTGAATTTTTAATTCTTCTAAGGTTTCTAGATATTGCTGGGTGTCTCGGTGGGGTTTAATTCCTTTAAATGGGTCGTATACTTGAGTTAGAACTGGCAGTTGCCGGAGGTATAAATCTCGTCCGGGGACGTAAGTTATGTCAAATAATACTAGGCTTAAATTTCCTAGGGCGATCAGTGCCATGAACCGCTCGAACCAAGGTACTTTTGGTGATTTTTTGCGGGAATTTGGAGTGGGAGAGGGCTGTAGTTTTGGTGTCACTGAGGGTTCCTAATTAAGTAGACCGAGGGAAATAGATGTAACTGGTAATAGCTGCCAGAAGGAAACAGGGAAAACTGGCTAATTGTCTGGTCGCGCTCGGATTGCGATCGCGGAAGCTAGTCTTTATTTTAACGTGCGTTTGTTGGGAATTTTTGGACTGTTGATTAGGCTTGGTTCAATAAAAAATTATACTTGTACAATATTAAGGTCGATCGAACTTGACGGAAGCTGTGGCTCCCGTTAGTGTGCTTCTCTCTGGCAATAAAATTATATCTCAGGCGGAATCCTCAGTTTTTTTGGCGTTGCAGAGCTCACGGGGCTGGTAATAAATGACTATTTCTGTTCGATATACGGGCTATTTGACCGCTAAATCAAATGTATTGCACGCAGCGGAGTCTAAGGTTAGAGGTGGACTTCGAGTTTGAGGTCAAACCCTCAAGAGAGTTATACTTGCTCAGGGGCAGTCTGGTGAGAGCGCCCCCTCTGATGGCGAGGGTGGCTGCCGCCTCCGTAAGGTTCGAGGTTTCGCCTCTACAAAAACCAGCTCGCGATCGGACTCTTGAATAATATAAAACCCTTCCTACTAATTTTGTTCGCATTTTTTTAATATATGACATACTGCCTTAATCTCGATTGCCCAAGAGACAAGCGTCAGAACCCACCAGGCACAAAGTATTGTCTTAATTGTGGTTCAAAGCTGCTGCTAAAAGACCTTTATGCAGCAACTGAACCGCTGCGCGATGGGGGATTTGGCAGGACTTTCCGAGCTGTTAATCATGGAAAATTTGAGGAATTGTGCGTGATTAAACAGTTGTCACCTCCTCAAGAGTTTCAGCGGAAGCCCGGTCATTTTAAAAAATATGTTCGACTGTTTGAACAAGAGGCAAGGCGGTTATACGAACTGAAGCACCCGCAAATTCCTCAGTTAATTTCTTATTTTGAGGAAGATGGGCGCTTGTATTTAGTGCAAGAGTTTATTGACGGCAATAATTTAAAGGATGAGTTAGATAAGTACGGTGCTTATAGCGAAATTAAAACTTGCGAACTGCTGTTAGATTTGTTGCCTTTATTGAAGTTTGTTCACGACCGCAATGTGATTCACCGCGATATTAAGCCTGAGAATGTGATCCGCCGATCGCGCGATCGTAAGTTAGTGCTGATAGATTTTGGGGTTTCCAAACAGGTAGTAGCTGCTGCTCCCACCAAAACAGGAACGAAGTTGGGAACTCCCGGCTACGCGGCTCTAGAACAGCGTCACGGTAGGGCTGTTCCGGCTAGCGACCTTTACAGTTTGGGGGTGACTTGCATTCGCTTGCTGACTTCTGTTATGCCTTATCTGGATATCTACGGGGACATTCACGATGACCTTTACGATCCGCTTGAAGGCCGGTGGCTGTGGAGGGAGGCTTTGCCAAAAGGAACACAAATTAGCGAGGATTTAGGTCAGGTTTTGGATAAGTTGATTCAGGAATATGTTAAAGATCGCTATAAATCGGCTGTGGAAGTTTTGGATGCTTTAAAACCTCCTGTTGTTGTTGTCCCAGTGCTGGAAAAGTCGCAGCAGGCAACGGTCATTAGTCCTTCGGTTCCGACTCAACCTGTGACTGATACTCAGCTAGTTTCTGTAAATTTAGAGTCGGAAAAAGGGATTGATTATTCTCACTTGGCAAGGCTGCTGGCTGCTAAAAATTGGCGTGGTGCTGATGAGGAAACTTCTGTGAAAATGTTGGAGGTGATGCAGCAAAATTCACGGGGTTATTTGAGTGAGGAAGATATTAGGAAGTTTCCAGCTAAGGATTTGCAGACTATCGATCGACTTTGGGTGCGGCACAGTCACCGCAGATTCGGTTTTTCTGTGCAAAAGGGTTTGTGGCTCAAGTTGGGGGGAAAGCCTGGTGTTTATGATGCTACAGTTTGGGAGAAGTTTGGCGATCGAGTGGGCTGGCGGGTTAACAGCCAGTGGGTATACTATTCGGAGCTGAATTTTTCTTCTAAGGCAAAGCCTGGACATTTGCCGGGGGGGACTGTTTTTGGGTGGGAAGGCGGGGTTTTGTGCGGTGTTTTGGGTTTGGGTGGGATCTGGTTTCTGCTGTCGCGGCGGGATTTGTAAAACTCACATCTTGCACTATTCTCGCTTAACAGGCTGGACGGCCTGTTCCACAAAAAAATTCACTCTTTGTGGAACAGGCCGTCCAGCCTGTTCATAAAAAACTTATTGAGAATGGTGCAATATCTCAGTAAAAGGAAGGTAGAAAGTAGAAGGCAGAATTTATTAGTCAGGCTGCACTCCAAGCGAAGTCGAAGTGTTAGTAATGAAAGAGTTTTGAGTTGGGAATTAAAGACTTAATAAGTGTGGAGTTTAATCATCTGTTATGTAAAAAGTAGCTCTAAAAAAAGCGAAAAATAAGATATAATCACAAACTATTTTTTTTGTGCTATGTTTTGAGAGAAGGGCAAGTTTACAAAGTCAAAAGCCAGTCCTTGGCCCTGGAAAAGAATGGTTGACTGGCTTTGGCTCCAACTTACCAAGGAGATATAATTATGTTGCCTGAAAAACGTCTCAAGCCGTGGACTGTAGTTCGCTCGCTTCCAAATGTTGAAAAGCTGGTTGTGGGTGAGTTTCGCAGTTGGTCTGATGCAGACGGTCATTTGAAACTTCTCAAGCGGATGGTGCCGGCGGATCGATTGAGTGTTGTGTTCGATCCGGTAGTTCAATCGTAATGTTGTTGCTAAATTGATAAGCGTGCGTGAAGCGAAGCTATCCCGAAGGGAATCGCTCTTTGAGCTAAGCGATCGCCTCTTTTTTTAGATACTGTTTTTTTACATAAAAAATGCGATCGCTAAGGATCGCGAATTAAATAACTTACAATTTTAATTGTTATTGTGGGATGGGCGTCCCGCCCGTCCTTAAAAGACGGGCTATAAGAGCCCATCCCACTTTCAAGAGTGGAAGTTATTTAATTCTCATTCCTAAAATGGCGATCGCAAATTGAATCATTGTCCTTAACTGCGGCGAATTTCAGTAATTTGGTCGGCAACATCCAAAATTCTTTGGGGCATGGATGGCCCGGTAAAAATCATATCCAAATGATGGGGCTTGTTGTCAATCAATGCCACCACTTCGGCTTCGGGAATCAATCCCAAATTAACCGCTAAACTCAATTCATCGAGAATAACTAAGGAATAACGGCCTTCGCGCACCGCATTTTGAACATACTGCCACAATTGTTCGATCGATCGCGTCTCCAGCTCATCTAAATCGGCATTCTCAATGCAGCGTGACAAATCGCAGCGCACCCAATCTAAATTTTGCCCCAGCCGCACCGGATGCTGGTGCCCTTGATTAATTCCCCCTTTGAGGAACTGCACCGCTAGCACGGGAGCTCCCTGTCCTGCAATTCTGAGGGCTTGAGCCATGACACTGGTAAAAAAGCAGCGGTGCGGGCCTGTAAAGACTTGCACCAGCCCTTGAACTGTGTAGGGCAAGCTGTGGGTTAAATTGAGTTTAGGGGTTTGTAACTGTGCAACCATAGGGCAATATTTAATCAGCAACTAAGTCTTGAGTGCAGCTCCGACCTTGACGCGGCCCAAGCCTGCTTGACAATATATAGTGTACGGGGCCGAGCGCACATCGGATCGAACACTAGATATACAATTTGTCAAAAGCTCGCGGCAGTGGCATTCGCAGTCGTTTGTTCGATTTTTGAACTCAATTAGCACTTAAGCAGAAACGGGATTTTTTACTAAAATACGGCGTGGAGCTTGACATTTATACAGTTATAGGGTGAAAAAGCAAGGCGATGAGAGTCGTGGGAAGTCCAGGGCTGTGAAGAAAAGGTACACACATCGCGTAGAATTTGAATGTCGCGGCACTAGGAGCAGGGACTGTGAGATTGGTGATTCTGGGAGGGCCAGGAGCGGGAAAGGGAACTCAGGCTGAACTACTGTGCAGCAATTTGAGCCTTCCTTTGCTGGCTGTGGGGGACATTCTACGGGAGGCGATCGCAGAAGACACAGATTTAGGCAAGCTGGCGGTGTCTTATGTCGAAAGAGGGGAATTAGTTCCCGACGCAACTATGATTGAATTTTTTCGCCGCCGGCTGCTGCTGTGGGATGTCTTTAATGGCTGGGTGTTGGAGGGCTATCCGCGAACGGCTTTTCAAGCTGAGGAGTTGGATTTTTTATTAGAGGATTTGGCCCAGGGGCTAGATTGGGCAGTTTGGCTGAAAGTGCCGATCGAGGTTTTGCTGAGCAGGTCGATCGAGCGCGATCGATCCGATGACCACCCTGAAATTTTACAGCGTCGGCTCGATTTGTTCCACGAACGCACTCTTCCTCTTTTAGAGTATTACGAATACCGCAACAAACTGTTAACTGTCGATGGCGACCAATCTCCACAACAAGTTCAGCAGGATATTCTCACATTAATCGAGGCTAAGGGCAAATCGGCATAAGATTTGAGATTTGAGATTTGAGATTTTAGATTGAATGACTGCATATTTACCGAATCAAAAAAAATCGGAAGATTAATAGCCAATTTTAATTTTTTAATGCCCAATTACCCATTACCAATCACCTAAATATTATGTCTTTCCAGCGTCCAGATGGCAGACAACCAAATCAAATTCGTCCGATTAGTTTCGATCGAGAGTTTACCAAATTTGCTAGCGGTTCCGTGCTCGCAAAAAGTGGCGATACTCAGGTACTTTGCAGCGTGACAATCAAGCCGGGAGTGCCGAGATTTCTGGAGAATACCGGACAAGGTTGGCTGACAGCGGAATACCGAATGTTGCCCGGATCTACACCGCAGCGACAAGAACGGGAATTTATGAAATTATCGGGACGCACTCAAGAGATTCAGCGGTTGATTGGGCGCAGTTTGCGATCGTGCTTGGATATGCAATTATTGGGCGAACGCACCATACTTGTGGATGCGGATGTTTTGCAAGCGGACGCTGGGACTCGCACGACTTCAATTACTGGCGGGTTTGTGGCTGTGGCTGATGCTTTGAACAAGTTGGTGCAAAAAGGTGATTTAGTGCGATCGCCCCTTATTCGTCAAGTGGCGGCAGTGTCTGTAGGACTTTTGGAAGGTGAGCCATTTTTAGATTTGAATTATGTGGAAGATGTGGCGGCTGAAATTGATTGTAATGTGGTAATGAATGGGGATTTGAACATCATCGAAATTCAGGGAACTGCGGAAGCAGGAAGTTTCAGTCGGAGTCAGTTAAATCAAATTTTGGATGTAGCAGAAACTGGAATTCAGGAATTGTTGGAGGCTCAGCGGCAGGCTTTGGTTGAGTAGGTCAGTCTAATTCCCGATCTATTTATTCGCGATTTTCCGGTAAATTTACTTTTAGTTTTTGTACTTCTGTTAATAGTGGCAGCTTGAGATCGAGACAAATCTTTTCGGCGCGATCGCAGTAATCTTGGATAGTTTCTAAAGGAACTGTCTTGATGAGCAAACTGGTTTTTGCTAAGGCGAATAATGCCTTTGCTTGATCGGCCTGACCGTCTTTTTGCTCAAACACTATCAACCCAGCTTGAAAATTCTCAAAAGATTCTTCAAACTTCCCTAATTTCCCATAAGTTATGCCTAACTCATACAAAGCATCTCCATCTCTCTGATTTTTAATTGCACGGCAAAGTTCTACACACTGCTGAAGTAAATGTATTGAACCCTCATCTTTCCCTAATCCTCTGTAGGCAATACCTAAATTTAGGATCGCGTGACTTTCGGCGTGTTTATCTTCAATCTCTCGACAAAGTTGTAGCCCTTTTACTTGGTAATCTATAGAACTTTGATAGTCCCCTATTTTATTATAAAGACTAGCCAACCCTCCTATAGCATAAGCCTTTCGTTTTGGGTCGCCACTCTTGATAGCAATTTCTAAGTATTGCTCCATATATTCTTTTGCCATCTCGTATTCTCCTAAAGCTTCAGATAAGCACCCTAAATTTCCCAGAGCAATTCCCACACTTGTTTCTAATTTAATTTGACGAGCTATCTCTAAAGCTTGCTGATGAGACTTAAGGGATGTCTGATAATCTCCCAGACCAAAAGAAGCAACACCTAAATATTCTAATGCTTTGCATTTAATATGATTTTCACCAATCTCAGTAGAAATTACTATAGACTTTTGTAGATATTTAGTAGCCAGTAAATTATTGCCACCCTCCAGGGCCAGTGCCATGTAACAAAGAGTTTCTGCCTCTATTTTTAGATAACTATTCTTTCGAGATAGATCCAAACATTTTTCGTAACATTGTCGTGCTAGTTTCCATTGACTTATAGCACTATAGGCATTTCCTAAACCCAATAAAATTTGGCAATGATCGGAACAAAATGTTACTAATTGCCCTGCAATTTTCCAATTTTTAGGTATTAAATTCGTGTAGCAGTCAATTATTTGATCGTAATAACCATTTTGGAATAGATAGTTTGCTGCACCTAAAATAACCTGTGCTGCTTCATCCCAATCTTTTGCCTGACAAGCATGATAGTGCGCTCTCAGCAAAGGCTTAACATCATTAAATTCCTTCCATTCAGCTTCCGGTTTAACAATTCTAAGAAAATGGCGGTAGGCTTTACGGTGAGCAATAAAGGCTAACTCCGGATTAAGTAGTTGAGAGGCTTTTTCTTCTACCAAGGGGTGCATTTGGTAAGATTCATAATTTTGGTTATAGTCCAACAGTTGCCGACGTTTTAATGCCTCAATGACGTTTTCTTTGACATCGCGTTTGCTCATTTCAGACATTTGAGCAGCAATTCCGTCAACTGACAGCGGATATTCAGGTGTTTCATAAACAGATATTTGGCTCAGACACATCAATTCTTCATCACTAAGACGCTGAATTACTTGGTCAATGAGTTCGTCTAAACTATTTACAAGTAACCAGTTGACATCTTGTAAAAATTTTCCAACACTTCCGTGGTATTCAGCCTCATTCAAAATTAAGGCAGCAACAATTTCTAGTGCTTTGGGATGTCCGTCATAGCGGTTTGCTAATTCTGCTAATTCTTCTGGGCTTGCAATCAAATTAAAAGATTCCAGTAATTGAATGGCAGCTTGTCGATCCAATCCACCTAAAGGTAGTGTTTTGGTTTCTCTTCCTGACAGTGCGGCTAAGGTTTCGCGACTGGTGAACATCACCTTACTTTGATGCTCTGTTTCTGCTATTTGTTGGAATAGCCAAGCATACTCTGTACACTCATCAGCAAAATATCCTGCTCGTTTTGCTTTACCAGTTTGTAATACTGTCTCAACGTTATCCAGAACTACGAGACAGGGTTTTTGTTTTAACAACTTTACCAAGCGATCTGTTTTTTGCTGATAGTCATCAAGGATAGTGACGGTAGGTGTAATTTCGCCATTGGAAATAGTGAGCAATAGGGAATCAATAATGTTATTAAATCGAGGGGATCTGCCAGTTGCAGATTTCAAAATTTCCCAAGCAGCAACGGCAAAAGGGGCGTTTTCCGTTTGTAGTTCGCGGATTAGCTTACTGGCGAGAGTAGTTTTGCCAATCCCCGCCAAACCAACGAGACAAACGGCGGTGATGTTAATAGCTCTAGTTTCTGGATCGAGTATCTGAGATTTCAGGGTGTCGATTTCACGCGATCGGCCTACCCAATTTCTGACAGGTGCGATTTTTTCTGGCAGTGCAAAGCTTTGCTTGTCAGGTATATCCTTGGGTTCCAGTAATTCTGTCTGACTATCATCAAAAATATCTTGCCAGTTTGCATCTATAACTGTACAAATTTTGACAAAATTTTCATGAGAAATTGGCTGTTTTTTCCAAAACCTCCTTAAGGTTGATTCTGAAGTATATGCCAACTCATACCAAGCCTTTTCTCTTCTTGACCAGCCTTTTCTAATCCTCAGCCGCTCAATTATTTTTAACCCCTTGTCAGAAGCTCTGAGAGTCACAGCCATAATTTTTTTATACTAATGTTTTTTCTTTATTCTGTTCTGGTTCACTTATCTAGTAGCCAAAATGACCAAATAATGACCGAGATGTGAGCCGGAAAGCCTTTATGTCTGCCTCATGCTGGAATTATGGAGACAGCAGTTAGCGCTAACTCGTTTGTTCCCTACTCAAAAACTTGACTGGGAGACACGAGAATGAATTGCCAAATTTTGATTTGCCCATTATTCATACTAATGTCGGCGATCGCGCCTTCGACTTTGGCATTGGCGGCAGTTGCGAGTACCTCAACTACCCCAACAGCTAAAACTGAGACTGTGTTGAAGAATAGCGTAGCCCAAAACACTTGCATAGACAAGAATGGCAACAAATATCACTGTCCTTAATTAATAGATCCCCCAACCCCCTTAAAAAGCGGGCTTTTAAGATTCCCCCCTGGTGTTTTGGGTCGCTAGGGGATGGAGGGTTGGGAAGATTTCTGCGTAAGTCCTAATTAATCCCGATTACCATTGGCGGGAAATGTTTAAGATGATTCCTTGAGGCGTTGTCGTGCCTTCCCCATCCAAACATCTTTGTCTCGGCAATTACACTTAGGATACTTGTTAATGTAATTTTTCCACGCTTCTAAAGCCTCTGTACCTTGTCCCAAATTGTCTAGGGCTTGTGCCATGAGAGCATGAGTCAAAGCACGATCGCCTTCTAATTCTATAGCTTCTTGTAGCCTTTCTAAAGCTTCTTCATCGCGTCCTCGATCTATCCAAGCCCAAGCGAGGTAAATAAACAAGGCCGCTTTTACAATTTTGTCAGTTTCAACGGTGTTTTCTTCTACCAATGTTAAACCTCGCTGACAGATATCAACAGCCAAGTCATAATTTTTCTCTTCAATGATGTGTAAGCGAGCCAAATTACAGTAAGCGGCAGCAAAACCATGCAACGCGGCCTGACGATATAATTCTATGGCGCGGTCAAAATCTCCTACTTGTTCATAACTCCATGCCTGATTGTAGTAACTGGCGGCATTATCTGGGTTGATTTTAATAGCTAACTCGAACTGTGTGTTTGCTTGAGTTAAGTCACCATTGATATAGCAGTCAAAGCCGTGATTGTTATTGGCTATCGCCTTTTCACTTTCCCTAAAATTCAGGTTTTGCACTGAAGGAGTTGCCTTTGCAGTGAACACCCCAGGTAACTCTGTTTCCTTAATTTCGCTGGGTTCAGCAATCTCTTCCCAGTTGAGTTCTAGAACTTTACAGTAGGCTTTGAAGAGAGCAGCATTAATCTTACGTGTTCCATATAAAAAAAATTTCCAGCTTTCATGAGATACCCCTGGATAGAAATAATCTTCTTTCCAATTTTGATCTAGAAGCTTACTCGCTCGACGAAGTGGTTCCTTGCTATCTACAGTCCACTTCTTTTGTTCTCTAGCTTTCTTAATTATGTTTTTGACTAACTGACGAGTTATGAAGTATTCCATATTACAGTTTATTGCGCTCTTGTCAATATCTATTTAGATCGGCTGGATTATCCTTCCCCTGATCTTAACTGATCTAGCGATCTTTCTGAGACATCGGTCATTGTGGAAATGTGGCGAATCTAAATCGGATTTGACACATCATACCAATGAATTTTGGACAATTGACTCGTGAAAAATCTTCTTTCCGTTGGCACATTTATTCTATTGGGTGTAGTAGGAAGTGCTTGTCCCGCTCTCGCTTGGGAGTCTCACGAGCATCCCTTCGAGCCAGCCACAGGCGTTGAGCTTCGCAAATTGGGTCAAGATAATGCGAATCAATATTGTCGCGGTCGCTTCAACGACTTGGTTAAGACAGGTGACTTGCCTTGGGACGCTCGCTTTGCTAATCATGTCTGGGCACATTTAGATGCCAACAAGTGTGTTTATAACAAGTAATAGCTCATTTGTTTCAATTTTAAGGTCAAGAACCTTCGCACTTGTCAGCATTTGACTACTCTCATAGAGTTCAGTTACAAGTTTTTCCAACCCATGAAGCTCACATTAAGTAAGTGAAACATGAGTTAGGTGAATCGCAATAACTTTGAATTCTATTTTCCAATGGAAATACAGCAGCAAACATTACAACAGAAACAACTCCAATGACTTTACCTACAAATGATAATGATTGGGACTTGCGAAGTGGCAGCAGAGATTATTTTGACAACAACCCTGCAACACCTAGCTGGTCAAGAAACCAGGATGCGTCACCCGCTTTGAGGGATGTTGCCAGTAAACTCAGCCAAGCACTTGGGGTTCCAACGAACAACGGTTTCTTAGGACTTTCTGGAGGCTACATTTATGAAAAGTCTTCTGCATACAAAGGTGCCCATGCAGGGATGGATTTCTCCGCAGGTATAGGAACTCGCATCAATGCTGTTGTTTCAGGTACGATTGAGAACGTCTCCAACCAAGCGGCTGGTTCCTTCATTGCTGTTCGTGGCACCGATGGGAAGCGCTGGATCTACGGTCATGTGAGTAACTCGCGGGGACTAGCTCCAGGGCAAAGCATTCAAGCTGGTCAAGAGGTTGGCAAGGTTTTCAATCTAGGCAACAACTCACACCTTCATCTAGAAGTTCACACCGATTTCTCTGCCCCAGTAACCGGCTTCTTCCAAAATAGCGGCAACCCTGCTAGCATTGCAGTCTTACAGCAAAAGACGATGAGTCCACTCCAGGCATTTGCCAGCATCGGCGTTGTGGCACCCCCGCCTTCAGGCGGCACAGTTTTCACGGGTGGGCCGGGCAATGACACCCTCTACGGGCGCAGCACCAACGACACTTTGATTGGTAATGCTGGCAACGACACCCTCTACGGTGAAGCAGGTAACGACTACCTGAACGGTGGTCTGGGCAATGACTACCTCGATGGCTATGCCAGCTTCAACAGAGCCGATTTCGACACATTAGAAGGAGGGACTGGGGCTGATACCTTCGTTCTAGGAAATACTCGTCAGGGGATGTTCTACCTAGGAAACGGTCAAGCCACGATTCTTGACTACAACTTCCGCGATGACTATATCCAGTTGCGCGGGAATGCCAGTCAGTATCGCCTCACCCGTCAGGGCAATGACACGCTCATACAAACTACGGGCGGAGACACGCTGGCTCTTGTCAAAAACGTGCCTGACCTGAGCTTTAATGTCACGTCTTCCCGTCGCGACTTTAATTTTGTTTAACTTGCTTCTGCGTAAGAAATAGTATCTTCGGCAAGATTAGAAACCTGTGACTGGGTGTAGCGCTAAATGCTTACACCCTTTTTTCTGATTACAGGATTTGAGACGAAAATTTACTACTTGTGCTATAATTGAGTAAAAATCTTTGTAATTACCAATTGCTAAGATAATGCAAGCTGAAAAAATAGCAATTTCCCTATCACCATCGCTACTACAGTTTATTGAGAGCTACAAAATTGCTAAAGGATGCAACTCCCCCTCCCAAGTAATAGAAGTCGCTTTAGAATTGCTGCGGAATCAAGAACTAGAATCTGCTTACCGACAAGCATCTAGTGAAGTAGACTCCGCTTGGGAGCTAACAGTTGCCGATGGATTGACAGATGAAACGTGGTGAAATTTACTACGCTAATCTCAGTCCTACGGTTGGTTCTGAGATAGATAAACGCCGTCCGGTATTGGTGGTGAGCAATGACGCTAATAACCGTGCCGCCAATACAGTTACAATTCTACCAATTACCTCTAATATAAGCCGTATCTACCCTTTCGAGGTCTTACTAAATCCAGAGGATAGCGGTTTATCCAAACCTTCTAAAGTACAAGCACAGCAAGTACGGACAATTTCTAAACAGCGAATTAGCAGCGATGCAGTGGGAAGTTTGAGTGAGGAAATCATGCAGTTGGTAAATGCTGCTCTCAAACTGCATTTAGATGTCGATTAACTGTGATATATAGGCGTTTTTTTCGTGGCACGGGCGTCCCGCCTGTGCGATCGCAAGCTTTTAAGCTATAATAGCTGCGTAACGTCGAGGTAAGTAAACAAGTAACATGGATCAAACTTCTACAGTTACAATTAGCAATACATCTTATAAAACCCTCGCAGAAATCTCTGCACTCTCAGGAAAACCAATCGAAACAGTTCTCGAACAAGCAATAGAACAATACCGAAGACAACAGTTTTTAGCAGCAGCCAACCAAGCTTATCTTGCCTTACGCGATCGCCCAGAAGCTTGGCAAGAAGAAGTTGAAGAACGGGAAGCTTGGGATATCACTGAATTTGACTCCTCACCCACTGCCTAAACCCTCGAATCATCGATGTTTCTCCCACATTCTTTTGCCTTTCCAAAAATCCCATAATCTCAGATGGCGACAAAAAAGGAAAGTGAGGAGAAACCTCGCGTTCTACATATTCCTGACCATCTAACTGATAGAATATTAAACGCGAACCGTCATAACGCCAAACCTCTGGCACGCCCAAACTCGCATACAATTCCATGCGGTTGATTGAACTGCTAGTGATGTCAACCTCGATTACTAAATCCGGTGGCGGATCTTGATTCAAGTTGATTTGATTGAGGCTGCGGACAATTTCCTCATTCTCGATGTAGTAGCACTGATCCGGTTCTAATCCCCGTTCTAAATCCTCGCGCCTGCAAGTCAGAGAACCTAAGCTGCGAATTTCTACATTTAACTCTTCTGTTACTGTTTCTACAAAGCGTCCTAAGATTTTTTTGTTCCCCTCATGGGGTGCTGATGGAGTCATAATTTCTAAAGTACCTCGATCGTAAGTCAAACGAATTCCCCGCTGTTGGGCTAACTCGTTTACCAGAGATTCGTAAGTCGGCCAACTAATATTTTTCAGCACAACTCCGGGTTGTGGGGTTTGAATCAGGGTGGCTGTCATGGCTACCTGCTTGCTTTTTAGCTTATTTATTACATCTTAGCAAAACTCAGCTTTACGAAACGCACTGAGGGGGTGAGAACGCCTCTGAAACTTTGATTATAAGAGCATTAAGGCTGCTGAACTACGAAAAATATAGGGGATTATTGACAGGTTTATTAACTCATAGAAAGGGCGATCGCACTCGGAACTTGCTTACTGGCGGGCGATCGACTTTTCCCTAAAAATCATTGATATCCCACCAATAACAAATCACCAATCACCAATCACCAAGGACTCCCAATCATTACAAAAGCCGACCAATAATAAGGATGCGACAACTTTAAATCCGCAAACCCTTGCAGCGAAGCCGGCAACTCCACCCCCTCACCCCGACTCAAACCCCGCAATCGGCCACCCTCCAAACGCACATCTCCCCGCAACATCGCAATTTGCGCTTGTCGCAGCGCCGCCCCCTTAATTCGCGCCGTCTTCAACTGCTGGTAAAACTCACTCATCAATCCCAAAGTACCTTCATCACTCACGTACCACAAACTTCCCAAAGCCGTTTGTACCCCTGCTTGCAGCGCCAAACCCCCAAAACCCAACTCCGCCTGTGCATCTCCCACCGCAGTCCGACAAGCACTTAAAACTAACATATTCACCTGCGGATCGTTCAATCTCAAATCCCGCAATTGATCCAGTCGCAGCCGACTATTCCACAACTGAATAAAAGAATTATTTGGTGCTCCAGGTCGAAATTCGCCGTGAGTAGCTAGGTGAATAACCCCAAAAGGTCGGCTTTGATGCTGTCGCTTCAAATTCTCCAAAGTGAAATCCTCATTCAGAAAACTAACTCCGGGCCACTCTCTAGAAATAGCGGCTATTTCTGCAGGAACTGCAGGCAAAGGATTCAACTCGGAAAATTCCGAGGCACCCATTGCTAAAACTTGAGAATTTCTGAGATCGACGTAGCGAGTATCTGTTAAATTAATGCTGGGCATCAGGCTGAGATTGTACTTTTCCACCAAAAATTGCTGTCCGTCGTGTAAAGCAGCAAAGGGCATACCTCTCAAACCCCGATCGACCACAAAGGAAATAGTATCGGTTTCGCACTTTTTCAAACTGTCCTCTAAAGGCGCAATCATCCACTTATAAAGCTGTTGGGAAGACGGTAGATAACTCGTAGTAGCCCGCACTCCCGGTTTGGTAATCTCACCCCTGAACTCATTTACAACTTTCAGCAGTTCTTGCCGGTTCGCGGCCGGCACGCTTTTGTGAACAACTTCACCGCAAGAAGTGATCAGCATTAAATTTAATTCTTCGGGCTGCGAGAACAGATAAATTAAGCTGGGTTTCGTGCCCGTTTCTGCGCCCACCGATCCTAACTTTTTTTTAATTTCCTCTGGGGATACCAACTCGTTGCTGATGTTGATGCCTAAATATTCCCCGAATTCTTGGCTGAAAGATTTGTCCAGCAGAGACAAAGCTGCCGATATTTGGCCTGTCTCCAAATTCCTGCCGATGTCGCCGCGAAATGCTGACTGAATAACTGAATCTAGGATATTTGAATTGATGAAATTTCTCACTTCTTTGGGAAATTGCATCCTTTCGCGCGGCATCCTGTCTCCGGGTTTTCCTATATCTCGCGATATTCTGTTTTGGTTCTGCCGCTGTTGGCGGCTAAAGGGTTGGTTGGGATCTGGAAAAAGCGATCGCCCTCTATCAAATCGCGCTCTATCCCTTGGTAATATTGGCGGCGAATTGGGATTATTGGGATTATTGGGATTATTAGGGCTATTGGGATTATTGGGATTATTGGGATTATTAGGGCTATTGGGATTATTGGGATTATTAGGGCTATTGGGATTATTAGGGCTATTGGGATTATTGGGATTATTGGGATTATTGGGATTATTAGGGCTATTGGGATTATTGGGATTATTGGGATTATTGGGATTATTGGGATTTGTTGGTTGATTGGTAGTGACGATCGCACTATTGCCTTGAGTGTAAGAATTTATGAAAGATTGTCCTTGAGTAATCGTACCTGAAGGATTGCTGGCGATCGCCCCAGCAGTACCGTTAGTCGTCGCATCTCCCACCGCAAAAGGTATCGGCGGAGTCACATCGCCGCCGCCGTGGCGGATCGTAACTGTACCCGGTTGAGTGCCACCAAGAGTCGAGAGGCTAACAGGAGTGCCGTTTTGGTCAAAAGTACCCGTCACTCGAACTAAACCCGGAGTTGCGATCTCAACATTACCGCCCGCAGCATCGATCGATGCAACACTGATATCATTTTGAGCGTTAAGATTTACTGTAGAAGTGCGATCGGCACTAACAACAGGATTAACATTTATTCGCCCAATTGCGATTTCGTTACCCGCTAAAATTCCCACACTTTCGGCAGCACTTATATTACCAGTGCTGACAGTTCCCCTGCTGCTAGTGACATCAACTGCAACTCCCTGCAAGTCTCGTGCATTTACATTGCCCGAAGAAGCTGTCAAATTGACATTTCCTGTTGTGGCGTCCGTATTGCCAATAATATTAATACTTCCCGAATTGCTATTGACATTAACTCCAACTCCCCGCAAATCTCCTGAATTTACATTGCCAGAAGCTGTCAAATTGACAGGATTTTGTGTTGCTGTAGCTCGTCCAATACCAATACTTCCCGAAGTGCTATTTACATTAACTCTTGTTCCCAGCAAATCTCCTGAACTTACATTTCCAGAACCTATTATATTAATATTCCCAAGAGATGTAGTATTGCCGATCGCAATATTTCCCCCATCGCTATTGACGGCAACTGCTCCCCCTTGCAAACTCCCTGCCTGTAAGTCGCTGGATGCTCTCAAAGCAATAGTGCCAGTGCCAGCGTCGATCGATGCAACATTAATATTAGTTTGGGCATCCAGATTGACTGTGGGAATTATGGGATTAACTGGATTTGCGGCGGCAGGATTAACAGTTATTGCCCCTGTGTTGATTTGCTGCCCTGCTAGAATTCTGACATCTCCGCTAGTAGCGATCGCACCCGTATTAACACTTTCATTGCTGCTAGCACTGACAGTCGCAGCGGTGAGATTGCCTACCGTTAAATCCCTAAAAGCTGTCAAATTGATATTCTCAGTTGCTGTGATATTGACAGGTGCAGTATTAGGCACAATGGTATTGGCATCCGTCAATACTCCCAATGCCCCGGAGTTACTGGCAATATCAACATTAGAACCCTGCAAAGTCCCAAAATTCACATTGCCAAAAGCTCTGAGTGCGATCGCCCCGGAAGTCCCAGTATCGATCGACCCTGTTACTATATTGCCTCGAACAGTATTCAGACTAATACTGCCGTTGATATCAGCACGAGAAATGTCACTTGTCAATATAATATTGTCAATAGCTTGAATATCAATTGTCGAACCAGACGTTAATCTGCCCCCAACTACCACTCCTGCTTCCCTGCTTTCGAGACTAATTTGACCCCCATTAATATCTCTAGTTGCGATAGTTCCCGGCGCTGACAAAATCACCGGCCCGCCGGCAGAAATATTTTCAACAGAAATCAAATTATTCGACAAAAGAGACGGAGGAGTAAATATTGCATCGTCACCTAAAGGATTAGGTTGTTCGTTATCACCCGGAGTATCCGCAGGAGAATTAGGAACATTAGGAGAATTTGCCAAATTTTGCACTCCCGCCCGCAGAATTAAGGCCGGACTGCTGGTTAAAATAGCAATATCTGGATCGCCACTCAGATTTTCCCTACCCAATGCAATATCGGGGCCGGTAATTGTAATCTCCTCGGCAACAATGCTCCCCCTCGCCTCGACTTTCAGCGAAACTCCGGTATAATCTCCAAAGAAAACATCTCCTTCCGAACTGATAATCGGGTCAAATAAACTGACAAAGTTTCCCGGCATTCCCGACAAATTGCGAATCGAAAAATTGCCACCAGAAACAAAGTGGGAATCCCCCGAAATAACGCCGTTGCTAACCAAACTCAAATTGCCGCCGCTTTGGAATTGCGGGGGAAGAGATAAGCCGCCGATCGCATTTTGAGTGAGAATGTCGATCGTGCGAGATCCCTGAATGTATAAATTCCCCCCAGCCTGCGCCAAAAAAGGATTCTGGGCGCTGTCCCTGACCCGCACCGCATCCCCACCCAGCAAACTCAAATCCCCCGTAGTTTGCAGCCTAGCGCCCGCTAACGAGAGATTTTCCGCAGCCCATAAATTCGCACTTCCCGCATTCAACTGCGGCAGCCCAGACACATTAGCAGCAATCGCCACATCCCCAGAATTCACCTGCAAACCAGAACCCACAAGCCGCACAGAACCGTCATCAGCAACCGCAACACCCGCCGCCTGATTTTGCCCAGTACCTGTCAGCAACTGCGGCAAAGAAACAGGATTCAAAGTCTGTGGAGAATTACCAAAATTTCCGCCCGTTGCTATTTCCAAACTCAACAAATGCCCCGGTTGACTAATGCGTAAAACCCGATCGCCCCCAACAGCAGCAACAGTAATTTGCCCCCCCGCAGCCGACAACTGCCCGGTACTAACAACCGTACCTGCCAGCAAAGCCAAATTTTGCCCCGGAGTCACCGCTAAATTGCCAGCATTAACAATACTTCCCGGTACACCCGCACTAAAATAAAAAGCATTTGGCGTACCAATTAATGTGCTAAAATTATTTGTACCCGCAGCATTAAACCAATTAGAACCAAAACCGACGCCAGTAGCAGTAGTTGCAGTAAAAGCCGCCGGCACATTCAAACTCGCGTTCGGCCCAAACACAATCCCCGCAGGATTAATTAGAAACAGATTAGAATTGCCGCCAGTGACAGTAATTAAACCGTTAATTAGCGAAGCGTCCCCGCCAGCAATTCGAGCTAATATATTTTGAATAGCCGAATTAGTCAGAAAATTAGCAATTTGACCTTGATTCAAGCCAAACTGCCCAAAACTGTGAAAAAGATTCGCGCCGTCTCCCGACAAACTGCCGCCGTTGATATCATAGCGGTTGCCGATCGGGGTGACAACAGTACCCGTACCGTCAGCAGCAGGCATTATGGGCTGTGCTTGCGCGAAAGTATTAAAAATTAACAAAGAAAAGGGACAAATAAATAACGCAACCTTTTTAATCTTTAAGTTGGCATTTTTCATAGCAGCACGTAAAACTATCCTAATTGCCTTAATTATCGCACTTGCAAACAACTTACCTCTAAATTACACATTAATTCGCTCATGACAACTCCCAAAATCAAAAGCTTGTACACAGACGGCGCTTGTTCCGGCAACCCAGGCCCAGGCGGCTGGGGTGCAGTAGTTTGTTTCGCCGACGGCAACTGTCACGAACTCGGAGGTGGAGACCCCCAAACCACTAACAACCGCATGGAAATGCAGGCGGCAGTCGCTGCGCTGGAATTTTTTGCCAATTCCGGTCAAACCGAACCAGTCACCGTTTACACCGACAGCGAATACGTTAAAAACGGCATCACCAAATGGATTCAAGGCTGGAAAAATAAAGGCTGGAAAACCTCAACGGGCAAAGATGTTGTCAACCAAGACCTGTGGCACCTGCTAGACAAGCTGAATTCCCGGCAAATCAAGTGGGAACACGTCCGCGGCCACTCCGGCGACTTCTACAACGACAGATGCGATGAAATCGCCCGCAGCTTCTCGCACAATCTCACTCCCGAACTGCAACAGCACAAACCAACGGGAGACGGGGCTGGGGCGGGCACGGGGGCACCGCCCCTACACTTTGACAAGACAATTGTTTTGGAAGAAACGGACGCAACTGGTAACAAAACGATAGAATCCTATGTCATAACTTCTGACCTTCCGATCTCCAACTCTACCATGATGGATTCAACTGCCGATACCCTGGAGAACTTGCCCCGCGAGGTGAGGGTTCAAGACCTCCGCAATCTGATCGAAACGTTGCACATCGCCGACGAGGTTGCTACGAAAGGCTACTTGATTACCAGTTCTGAACTGGCTGATTTGATGGATGTAAATGCCAGCGCTGTCACCAGTCGCGGAGATAACTGGGTTTGGCGAAATTGGGTAGTTTCTCGCGTGCGCCGCGAAGGCAACCAAATTCTCTGGCAATTAGAGAGAATCGACCACGTTAGTACAACTGATTAAGTTGTCGCGCATTTAAATTGTATATTCGGGGCGGGCGGGACGCCCACCCCACAAGACTGTGATTTTTTTTTGACATACAATTTAAAGGCCGCAACAACTTAGTGGTTAGTCATGAATTATTAGTTGATTAATAACTGATGACTAATTACTTTCTCAAAGCAAGATTTGGCAAAATTCCGTAGGGACACAACATTAGTTGTGTCCTTCTCAGTTAACAGAAAGAATCCAACTGTAAACTCGCGATCGCAACTCTCATAAAAGCAGTGATTTCCCATCGAAAATCTCAAATCGAAAATAGCATGAGTCCCAGCTTGCGAACAGTCACTGCTACCAGGTATGTCACTCCCTTGCGCGAGGGCGGCTCGCTACCGGCGATCGTCGAAGCAGATGATGATGGTATGTACGTGCTCAAATTTCGCGGTGCGGGCCAGGGAGCAAAATCTCTGATCGCGGAGCTCGTGGCGGGAGAGATTGCTCGCGCCTCCGGGCTTCCAATCCCCGAACTCGTCTTTGTTGAACTCGATCCCGAACTGGCCCGCACTCAGCCTGACCCGGAAATTCAAGATTTGATCCTAGCCAGTGCTGGTCTCAATCTCGCCCTCGACTATCTCCCGGGCTCGATCGCCTTTGACCCGATAGCGGGCAAGTCTGAGGCGGATTTGGCCTCAGAAATCGTCTGGTTCGATGCTTTTGCGACCAACATCGATCGCACGCCGCGCAATGCAAATATCCTGGTATGGCACCGCCGGCTTTGGCCGATCGATCGCGGTGCAGCCCTCTACTTCCACCACACCTGGAAAGATTATCTCTCGCGCAGCCGCGATCGTTTTCCCGCAATCAAAGACCACGTTCTGCTCCGTTTTGCCAGCACGCTGGAAGCGGCAAATTCAAAGATGACTCACAGGCTAACCCCGGACATCATTGGCAACATTGTTAAACTAATTCCTGATACTTGGCTGGTGGGAGATTCTCCTTTGAGCGATCGCAACAAACATCGGGATGCTTATATCGAGTACCTGCTAAATCGGCTAGAATCACCACATATTTTTTTGGAGGAAGCGATTAGTGCCCGATCGATTTCTTGATGATTATGCCATTGTCCGCGTTCCAAAGTCGAGCGCGAGGAGTTTATCAACGTCGGGGCGATCGTTTCCTGCGGTACGAAAAAATTCCTCGAAGCCCGTATCGAAATTGATGAACAGCGGTTGATGGCGATCGACTCAACGTTGGATCTGGAAATGATTCGCAATCACCTAGCAGTCATTCCGATCATTTGTGCGGGCGGCTCCGAATCTGGCGCGATCTGTCAATTTCCCCACAGAGAGCGCTTTCACTGGCTCGTAGCACCCCGCAGCACGATCGTTCAGACATCGCGGGTGCACACGGGTTTTTGCCAGAATCTACCGGGCGCGATCGAACATTTGCTCGATACAATGGTGCGATCTTCAAGTCGATTTTAGATTTTAGATTTTAGATTTTAGATTTACTCATTTTAGCTAAAGATGAGAACGCCAGAACTATTGTACTGACGGGAAACTTTTCTAAAGTGTTATATCGTCTCCGATCAATTAATCGCAATTAGATTCGAGCCCGCGTGTCCAGGAAAGTCCGCAGCCGGAGTGCGGACTTTCGCCGGCACAGATCCGTTTTTTATTACTGTAATTGACCGCACATAATATTAGCAGCAGTGGAGCAAAGTAGAAAGATGATGCAAATTGAACAGACAAATATGACCGTCCCCCTCTGGGGTTTAACAATTTTCATCCTGTGGACGATCGCGGTTGTTATCTTGCTGCTAGCAGTCAGGATTCAGCATCTATCTGCGGGCGGATCTGTAAGAGATTTCGGCACACAAAACGACGACAGCTTGCTGTGGCGACTATTTCGAGTACAATCCAACTTAATAGAAAACCTGCCTTTGTATTTGGGAGTTGTTTTCCTTCTAACAGTTAGGGGTGTTTCAGGAACAGCAGTAGATGTGCTGATTGTTGTGTACATTCTATTTCGGCTTGTACATTCAGCGGTTCACATCGCTGGCCTCGATCCAAAGTTTCGGTTGTTCAGCTTAGTAATTCAGTTAAGCTGTTTGGTCGCCTTAACTATTATGGCAGTTTTCTAGTTGAGGACTTAGCCAATTGGCACATATATATAGTAGGGTGCGTCAGGGGTAAATCCTAATTGTTTCGCAGACAGCGTAAGTCAGACGCACCTTACAAGTCGATCGCCCCTGTGACATTACTGCCTGCGATTTCGCTAATTTATCGAAGTTTATGAACAGAATATCTCGTGCGATCGCTGCTATTTTAATTGTATTTGGCTGCATTACTTCTGTTTTAGTTCAGACACCGCAATCAGCCTTAACCGTGCCACCTCCAGTGCAAGAATCTCCACGACGCGGAGGAGATGTTGCTGAGACAATTAATTTTGGACGGCACTTTCAAGAACTAGGAGTTGAAGGCTCGATCGCGATTTACGATTTGAATAGCGATCGGCTTTATCAACACAACCCGCAGCGCAACGCCACAGCTTTTTTACCTGCATCTACATTTAAGATTCTCAACTCTCTGATTTCCTTAGAAACAGGGGCGATTTCAAATGAGATTGCCGTTCTAACTTGGGATGGAATTCAAAGGCAAATTCCCGCATGGAATCGAGACTTGAATATGAGAGAAGCCATGAAACTTTCCGCCGTTTGGTTTTACCAAGTTCTCGCCCGCCGTGTCGGACACGAGCAAATGCAAAAATGGGTAGCTAAAGCCGATTATGGCAACCAAAAAATCGGTAACAAAGACGATATTGACAAATTCTGGTTAGAGGGAGAACTGCGAATCACACCCAACGAGCAAATTCAATTTCTCCGCCGTCTCTACAAAAACGACTTACCCTTTTCTGAGCGATCGCTATCTCTGGTGAAAGACATCATAATTGTCGAACAAACTTCCGATTACACAATTAGGGCTAAAACAGGCTGGGCAAATTTTGGAGAACAAACAAAGCCTCAAATTGGCTGGTATGTAGGTTATTTAGAAAAAAATAAAAATGCTTACTTTTTTGCTACAAACATTGACATCCGCAACAATAATGACGCACCTGCAAGAATCGAGTTGACGCGCCGTTGCTTCAAGGACTTGGCGCTGCTGTAAGTGCGTTATTTGTTCTGTAATATTCGCAAAAGCGCCAGCGGATCTGCTAACGGTGAGAGCGAAAACATCCATTTAGGAATGAGAATTAAATAACTTCCACAAGTTTGTGGGATGGGCCTAAGAGCCCGTCCAAAAAAGACGGGCTCTTAGGCCCATCCCACAATAACAATTAAAATGATAAGTTATTTAATTCGCGATCCTTATGCGATGCCTGAGTTCGATCGCAGGTAGCCGACTCTTTTAAATCTTTTAGGAATTACGCAATTGGCACATATAGCAATCCTTGCAGGAGTCGTAAACTTTTTACCCCACCCCGACCCTCCCCGCGAGTTCGGGGAGGGAGTAAGAAATTCACAAATGATGCGAGGATTGCTATATATATAGTTGCTATAGTGCTATATATCATTTCTCGCAGCAAGGCGACAATCATCTAAGAGAGCATTAAGTTCTTCAACGACTAGCCAGGGGTTTCGACCTTTCAAACAAGCTGCGATTGCTGCTTCATAGGGATTTCTGCCAGTTTTTTTTACTGCTGCGATCGCCTGTTTGTTAGACAATCCCCGCCCGCTGACCAACCAAGCAGCCAAAACCTGTCCTGTACGTCCGATCCCCCCAGAACAGTGAACTACCACCCGTTCGCCTTTGCTATTTGCAGATTCCAAGAACGGCAATATGCGATCGATTAAAATATCGCGATCGACCAATTCAAAGTCTGCAATCGGTGCCCAGCAAACTCGATCGCACCCAAAGATGTTCCGATATGTTCCCAGTAAATCAGTGTAGCGGATGAGTTGGGTCTGAGCAAGCAAGCAGCAAACTTGCTTGATATTATGCCCCTGCATAAATTCAATCCAGCGAGCAACTTCTGCATCGCCGTATCCTGGTCTGGCTGCACCAAACACAATTAATTCATTCTCTGAAGCCGCAGCGAATTTGTGCATACTGTTTTCAATATTTTTACCTATAATTAAGAAATACGCACAAACCCTGAATCAACAGTGAAAAACAAGAGCTCGATCGGTTTAATCAACTGGCTGCAACCCAAACCAGAAACCGTTTTGTTATGCGACTCAATTGCAGCAGCTTCTGACATGGCATTCATGCTCAACGGTGAGTGGGATGGATGCAATAGTTTGGTGCTCCCTAAATCCGACAAGGTAGCAATTGAAGCAGCCGCTAGTTTGCTGGAGACATCCTGGTGCTACCAAAATACTTGCGAACCAGTTTTAGTTCGGCTGGAAGTTGACGAATTGCTGCGCCGTTATGCGGTTGGAGACAGATTTTTTATTAATGCTAACTTGCGATGCGCGCAATTGAACGAACTTTGCTTGGAAAACATCGATCTGAGTTATGCTAAATTAAATTTGGCTAACCTCAGCGGCACTAATTTAAGCAAAGCAAACTTAATGGCAGCACAGATGCCAGCAGCAAATTTGAGTGGCAGCAATTTGAGTAAATCGCAACTTGTGAGGGCGAATTTATCAGGAGCAAATTTATCAGATGCTAATCTCAGAGGTGCAGATTTGAGTTATGCAGATTTAAGCAATACTTGCTTAACAGGTACTGATTTAAGAGGTGCAAATTTAGCGAGAACAGACTTAAGGAAAACCAGCTTAGATGGGGCGATAGTTGAGTAATATCAAATCCCGCATAAATACTTTCTCTCACACCCCGCAGGTAAATCCTGTAAACATTTATCTGCGTCCATCAGCGTACATCCGCCCCCATCTGCGGTTAAAGTTCCAAAGTAATTAACTGAGCAATTTCATCCGTTTGAAAACCTACAGCCATAGGCTTTTGCACGGCCGGAATCACCTGCACATCATAGAGTTCCGTGACAATTCCTTCAAACCGCAACCAGTGAACGATCGCCCCCGTAGTCAAATCGATCGCCATCATACCACAGCGAGCCTCAGCATCCTTGGCGAGCAACAACTCATCCAATTCTAAACCGCTAAAAGTATTGTCACCACCCCTCGGTTTCGACAGTCCAACAATTGCCCAATTTTGCCAAAATGCCAGTCCTCGCACATATCCCGGACAAAAGGTAATTGCCTCAAATTTCCCTGTGTCTAAATCCACATAACCGAATTCTCCTCTCCCCGAATTCAGCAACCACAATTTATCTTGATACCAGCGGGGTGAGTGTGGCATTGACAATCCTGTGACGATAATATCGTTAGATTCGATATCAATAACTATACCGCCATTTTTTCTGCGATCGCGCCAGCCATCCACCACATCCGACTGACTCGACGCTGTGACATATTTCGCCTCCCCATCCACCATCGCCAAACCGTTGAGGTGACAGCGGTCTTCGTTGATGTATTGTGAGATAAATTGCGGTTTCCAGAGAGGTTTGCAACTGTGGCGATCGCTCACTGTAGCGATACAATTAAATAAAGTGCTAATAAAAATGATTTGATTGTTTTTATCGACAGCGATATCGTGAATGTCGATATCTCCTGTAGTATAACCGATTCTTGGTATATATAATTTATCGTATTCTTGGTATAATTTCCCCGATTCTAAGACATTATCTAATTGCCAGAGTTGATATTTTGAACTTAAATAAAGGCGTTCCGGGGTGCAGAAAAGTCCCATTGCGCGATCGAATATTCGCCAAAAAGCCGAGATTCTGTTGGTTTATGGCACAGCACCGATTAACATTAACCTGCTGGTTTGATAGGTAGTGCAAGCGAGGCTGATTTGTTGTTGGGTTAACCAAGATGGCAAATCGCGATCGCCAAAAATCTCGTGTTCTTGGACTGTATTGAAATTTGTCCGTTATTCATAGAATCTAGAAAATCTTTATATTATAAATCAAAAATGTAGGGCGATCGTAATTCCCGTAGATACCGCACCGGTGCGTCGCCACCAACAATCTACAAATAAACTTGAAAATCTGGCAGCGACGCACCCTACAAGGGGCTACTTTTACCAACCATAATTGCCTAAAACCGACAATTTCGGAAACCCGCCCCAACCCAACAACTAGGTAAAACCCGCAGCAAGGGTTGAAACCCCTGCCTCAAAGCGAAAGTCCTCTCAAAGAGGACTCAAGAAGTTATCAGTCCTCTTTGAGAGGACTTGTGCTATGAGACAGGGAATTCATTCCCTGGCGGACTTGCCGGGTGGGCGAGAGGACTTGGCGGACTAAAAGCTTAAGTTGACACGACGAAAGGCAGTGCCTTGTCCTCATTTCAGCTAGTAATAATTCCGAATTTTAACGATTATTCATACTTTCGGCCGCGCCACTGAGTAGGCTGATTAAAAGCAGAAATGAGAATTCGCAAAAACGCCAGCGGATCGGCCAAAGGTGAAAGCCAAAACAGCCATTTACCCGATGCCTGACTTGTATCGTACGAAGGGGCGATCGCCAAACACAAAGCCGATCGCACTGCAACCAAAAATACATTCAATCCCAACAGCCAAAAGTGCGGAAATACACCAACCGGCGGCAGCGAACCAAACAGCAAATAGCACAGCACAATCGGTACCGGCAAACCTTGAACCGCCAGCAACAGCCACAAATCGCCCCAAATATGACCGCCAGAAGCAGCATCTTTCAAATCGAGCGATCGACCCCATTCATTCCAAGTCTCGATCGCCCCCTCATACATCCGCACCTTCAACACCTTAGCCCCATCCAAAAAGCCCACCTTAAAGCCCTTAGCAGCGGCATAGCGAGCCAAGGTCACATCATCGCAAAAAGAACCTTTTGCGACTTCATAGCCCCCTAAAGCCACCAAAACCTCGCGCTTGCACAAGAAACACTGACCGTTCGCCATCACCCGTTCCGGCACATCCCCGCCAGTCCCCGTCGGCCCGAACCGGTAAACCAAAGTCATTAACAAAGCAGGTTGCAGCCACAACTCCCCCGGATACTTGAGGATAAACTGCGGCGACAGCGAAATCAAATCGTAATTTCCAGCAGCAGCCGTCTTCAGCAAACTCGCAATCAAACCCGGATGGGGCACAGTATCCGCATCGATGCCCAAAATCCACTCGCACTTCTCGGAACTTGCCAAAAAACCCGCATTCAGCGCCCACGGACGCCCAACCCAGCCCGCCGGCAGCGGATCGTCGTTAATCAAGCGAAACCGGGGGTCTTTTTGTGCTGCTGCTTTGACTAAATCTCCGGTTCCGTCTACCGAATAGCTGTCAACCACGATCGCTTCTCGGAGTTCGTAACTTTGGCTGGTTAATCCCTCCAAACAAGGCGAAATGCGATCGGCTTCGTTCAAAGTCGGTACTACGGCAGTACAAACACCCAACAAATCCAGCGTCGGCGAATCCGGTTCCAGGGGCGGGATGCGCGATGGGCCTTTAATTAAGCGCGACATCAGAATGGCTGCGGCGGGCAATTGCAGCAGCAAGAGTGCGACAGGGATGATACTTGTCAGCGATTGGGGGAACAGGTGAGGGGCGATCATGGGATTTTAGATTTTAGATTTTAGATTTTAGATTTTCAATTGAAGAATTGAGAATTACGGTTGGTGTCAATTTAAAAATTTAATAAAATTTTGACCTCAAACATATTACAGGAATTGGGAATGAAAAAATCGCCGCTGAAAAACCCGGTTTCTTGTAGAAACCGGGTTTTTAAACTAGCTCAAAAATTAGTGTAAGTTTTTGCTAAATCAGCCGAGGTTGCTCGCTAGCAACTCACTTACGCAAAACCCCCACGGGCTCAGGTGGAATTTTGGCCGTGATAACAGATGTATCCAAAGACGGCATTGTTTCGGTTGCGTCACCTGCTGGGGGTTTAGCGATCCAGCTTAACGCGATCGCCGGGACTACACCCAGAAGCACCGCTAGCGATGTTGGGAACCAGAACCGAGAATCCAAGGAAACTACAGTGATAATTGCTCCGAAAGCAAAGTTTACCAAATAAACAATTAAGGGCAAACCCAATTCCGATCGCTCTAATTTAATCGGTGTTTTTCTCCACAAGAAAGCTGCGGAGGACATAAATAGCGCCCCCGTACCCATCCAGCCAGCCAAATTGCGGTAAGGCATTCCAAAGAAAGCCCCAAGTTCCTCAAACTCCCAAAAAGGCACAGCAGTTTGACTCATCGCCGGATCTAGTACAAAATCCCAAGCTGTTAGCAGCAAAGCACCAAGGGCGATCGCCCCTATTTGGCGCACCCAATTGAGTTCACCTTTACCGCCAGCTACTCCAGCGCGAGCAATTATGTATGAAACCAGTCCCAGATAAAACCACGAGAGGGGAATGGTAAACGGAACCAGCCCTGCAATTTTGTAGCCCAAACCGCTTAAATAGTGGTAGTGGCCGAAGGGAAAACCGGTACTCGTTCCCAACAACTCGCTACTCAAGGACAAAAACACAGAAGGCACTAAAAAAGCCAGAGTTGCACCCCAACCCAACGTCCGCAAGGAATACAGAGCAACTGCTGCTGCACCAAAGATGATATAAACTACTCCACCCCCAGCCATCCCCCACTGGAATAGCGTTTGCCCTGCTGGTGGCAAACTCATCACCAATTCGGGACGGGGTAAAATCAGCAGCAACCCTGCCAATCCAAAAGCCATTGACAAGACGTGGGCAATTAAGCAAAAGCGCTCAGCAATCAAAAGTTGCTTCATGGGACTCCTCGAAAAAATATTAGATGCAAAAAGCACTCTTAACAGTTTACAAACTTTAACAAAAAACCAACTGCATTTGAGTCAGTTGTCAGTTGTCAGTTGACTGTTGTCAGTTGACTGTTGACTGTTGCCCTGCGCGGGCCCATGCCCTGCGCGGGCCGATGCCCTGCGCGGGCCGATTCCCAATTTCCGATAATTACCTCTGTTTTGTCACTTCGGGCGAGAGTATAGCGGTAGGGTGCGTCGCTGATTGATAGTCGTCAACAATCAGAATTCTGGCGGCGGCGCACCCTACTTTAATGAGAATAGGAGTAGGATAATCATCTCTACCGAAAGTGACTCAAGAGGGTTACTGCCAATTCCCCACTAGCACGAAAGGCGCCCAGAAATAGGGATTTTGATAGTCTGGGTTTTTCAGCAGCGTTAATTGAGCGTTGCGGAGGGCTTCAGCTTTGCTGGTTTTAGAAGAAGCAAGCTGCTTGTAAAACTCAGCCATAAAGATAGCTGTAGATTCGTCGTTGACTTGCCAAAGAGTGGCGGCGGTGCTGCGCGCACCCGATCGAATTGCGGCGCCTGCCAAACCCAAAGCCGCCCGGTTATCGCCCGAAGCAGTTTCGCAAGCACTCAAAACCAAAAGTTCGATCGGCTGTTGTCTTTCCCCAGTGCGGGCTCGCAGCAGTCGATCGAACTCCTTAACATTCACTTTCCGATCCCAAGTCACAATAAAAGTATCCGCAGCATTCGAGCTAAACTGACCGTGAGTTGCCAAATGGACGATCGGGTAAGACAAAGCTTTAATTCGATCGTGCAACCGCCCGCTGACAAAATCTTGATTCAGCAGCGAAATCCCCGGCATCTCGGCTGCAATTTGTTCAACTTCCTGCTTCACCCCCGGCAAAGCCGAGAAGCCTTGACGCGCTTCGGAGAGGGCAGCGGCGAGCACTCTTAACTTGACTTTGTTCAGCGGTTTCGGTGCCAGCAATTGCAATCCCGGCGCCAAAGCAATGCTGTATTTTTCTACCAAAAACTTTTCGCCGTCGTGCAGCACCGCCATCGGCAGATTCCGCAAATAACCGTCGAGCACAAATACCAGGGTTTTAATCCCGGCCGCGGTCAAATCCGCCTCTGCTGGGCGGATTAACCAGTCATAAACCTGTTCGACAGGTTGCCTCCTGTTGCGGGGGAAAGCAGCAGGCCTGATGAGATTTTTGGCTTGTCTGAAGGCTGTTTCCAACTCAGCTTGAGACTTCTTCGTAGCGTAGCGGCGCAGGGGTTTGCCGGGAATTGACAAAATTACCTCCAAACGATCGCTCAAAATAATCGGATAAATCACCGCCGCCGTCGGATCGATTTCCTCGATAGACTTTGGTTTAGCATCAGCGCAAGCATCCCGAAAAAAGTTGTCCAATTCCGCCAACTGCAAAGATTCCACCGTTTGGCGCGCCAGTTTCAATTTAGCTTGAGTGGGAGATTCCTCTTGCAAAAGCAGCCCGACTAATTCCCGATAAACCGGTTCGGCACTTTCCCGAAACGAAAATTGCACTTCGGGATTGACTGTCACCAAATCGCCCCGCAGAGAAGACAATATATTGACAGCTTGAGTATATTGAACGATCGCCCCTTCTGTATTTCCCTGAGCTTTCCGAATCCGTCCCAGTTGCCAAAACAATTGGTAAGCAATATCGGGAGATTGAAAAGCCGGTGCTAAAGTCAAAGCTTCAGTTGTGAGATTTTCCGCTTTCTGATACTGCTGTTGGATTTCCGATAGTTTGCCTTTAGCTGCCAGAATATAAGCTTGTATGCGTTTGTCGCCCAAATTGTTTGCTGGTTCGACAGAGCGATCGAGCATTGTGTCAATATCGCTTAAACTCAAAGTTTCTGCAGGCGACTGAGCTAATTTCATCAAGCTTTGAGCTAGATTAATTTGAGCGTAAAGTCCGGTGCGGTTTGAGCCAAATTGAGCGGTTTGAGGTTCTAGAGAACGCCACAAAGCCTCTGCTTCAGACCAATCTTGGCGATCGACCAAAAGACTCAATTGATTTAACTTCGCTTGAATTTGTAGGATATATCGCTCCGGCATCGCCTGGATCGATCGAGCATAATACTCTAGGGCAAAGCGTTCCCAATCACCCCGCTGTTGTGGTGTCAAACCCGGTTTATTGCTTTTAGCCCGTACCGTATTGCCCAGATTGAGATAAATTGCAGCCTCCTCTGGCCGGGAACCTAATTTTTTGGCTGCTTCCAGTCCCGCCGACAGCACATCCTGCGATCGTTCCAGTTGTCCCAAAACCCGCAATACCCGTCCTAAAGCATGAATAGCCCGGACTTGTTCGAGGGAAACTGGCTGATTTTTCAAAGTTTCCAAACCCGCTGTCGAAACTTCGCAAGTTTGGTTTTCCAGCTTGAAAGAAGCTAACAAAATTTTGCAAGCTCTGGGGTAAAGTCCGAGAATTTCCCAACCCCGACTTAGATTAATTTGAACTTGAAAAAGTTGGTTTTTACTATCTATTTGCTCGAAAATTTTAGCACTTAAGTCAAACTTATCGATCGCATCTTGAGTCTGCCCCCGTTCGAGTTGCAACTGTCCTTGAATGTTGAGAGTTTCAGCCAAAATCCGCTGCTGTTCGGGAGTTTTTGCCTGTGTTCGCACAACCGACAAACTCGAATTCACAGCTTTTTCTGCTTCTTCCCAAAGCCCCAACTGCCCGTAGGTTGCAGCTAAATTGCTCAAAGCCGCGGCGCGATCGAGATTTTCGCCTTTTGCCTCAAACTGCGCCGCCGCTTGCTGCAACAAAGGTACAGCTTCCGAAAAACGTTCCTCTTGGTACAGAGTTCGAGCTTGTCGAACAAGCTGCACCGCTGGTGGTGGATTAACCTGAGCAATTCCAGGAGGAATCGCAATTGCTAGCAGACAGGAAATCACAAATAACAGAATTACTTGTCGGAGCGATCGGGTAAACTTCATATTTAGAAAATAAAATTACAACCGCAAACACACATACCAATTAACCCAAATACATCTTATTCTTTATCTGCGTTAATCCCCGTTAATCCGCCTACATCTGCGGTTAAAAAAAACCTAAATTCAACGCGGCACACAAACAGAACTCGGTAGAGGATTGCGAGAGTCAGCAGCATTACCCGGATTGTATCCAACAAGCATAACTTCTCCTTTCGCATTCACCACCCAACCTTGCGCCGGAACCACTTCCCGATCGGGGATTGGCCCTTCTTCCTTCTTCTTCCCTCGATCGGTTACATCGGTTAAATCCCCTACATTGCCCGTTGCCGAACTTCCTGCCTCTTCCACCCAAGGAAACGGCGCTGGAGCGCTGCTGAGGGCATCATTAGGACTCGATGGCACTCCTCCTTTCCCAGTAGCGGTAAACTCGCTATCGGCCCCTTTGATGCAGGGATTTGTCGCAATTAACGCAGCCGGATTGACCACATTTTGGGGCAGTTCCACTAAACCTTGAGCGGGATTCACCCCAGAAGCGCTAAATGTTACAGTACCTTGCAAAGCCGGGCCGCTACTTTGGGAAATTGCCGCAATATCGCTGGTAGGAATTAAAGATGTAGGAGTTACTTGCAACGCTGCAAATTGATCGTCTGTTAATCCCAAACTCGCTCGAACCTGTTCGCGAGTGACTGATGTAAACCCCAAAACATTCGGGACATTAATATTAACGCGACCACCTTGGGCCGATCGCGCATTAGCAGTAATATCGCTATTTTCCTTGGGGAGAGCAACCAGAATATCGCTTTTGATGTTGATATTGCCACCCTCAGAAATACCTGCATCCGTTGTAATTCTGCTCCCGCGGCGTAACTGGATATCTCCCGCTTCGAGGTTAATATTTGCCCCCGTACCCGATACAGTCGTACCGTCAATACTGGCTTTGTTGTTAAGGTCGATCGAATTTGCGACAACGTTAATGTTACCAGCACGCCCAGATCCTAAACTCCCGACTGTTACCGTGGCCCCATCCCGAACAGTTAACCTTGGGGTAGTAACGCTGATATTTCCTGCTGCGCCTGTGGGGGGGGGAAGCTGGAATACAGCCTGAAGCAAAGTATCTCCAGAAGCGGTTGCTATGCCGGAACTAGACAAATTATTATTAGTCCCCGTTAGTTCTACCGACTCCGAAGCGTTGATAATAATGTTTCCACCCTCTCCTTCACCTATAGTAGAGGCCCCTATTGCCGCTGTACCTTGAACAATCAATCGCTTAGTATTAATCCTCAATTCTCCAGAGTTACCACCCGCAACAGTCCCTGTAGCTAATTGACTGCGGGCAGCACGAGTAGCGGCGAGACTGTCATTTGTGCTGCTGCCAGTTATGGTCACGAAGTCGGTGGCATTGATGGTAAGGTTTCCACCCCGACCAGCAGAAGGAATCACCCTATCTGTTGCTGTGATACCGCTTGTAGAGGTGATAGATGTCCCCCCTTCTACGATTAGAGAGCGTGTATCGATCTCTATGTTTCCCGCGTTTCCCGTTCCGCCAATACTGTTAGTGGTAATCCCAGTACCAAAGGAACTATCTGGTCGGTACTCCGTAAGAACCACTGAGTCAGAAGCCCTCACGGTTAAGTTTCCGCCATTGCCTGCACCCACAGTTGCGGCTGATAGGGCTGACCCATTACGGACTGTTAGCTTTGCGGTATCAACTGTTAAATTGCCTCCACTGCCTTGATTTATAGCGGTGGTGAGCAGCCCAGATTCGCTGACTTCGACTGATTCAGAAGCTCTAACTGCCACATTCCCCCCAACTCCTGCACCGTCGCTGAGGTTGATAACGATCGCGCCTTCTCGGAGGTTTAGCTGCTTAGTATCAACTGTAATATTCCCCGCTGTGCCTGCGCCCACAGTCCCGACAAATAAGCCGCTTTGCCGACTTGAGAAGTTAGAGTTTCCACTTGTGCCTGCATCGAGGATAGTTTGTTTAAAGAAATCAAATCCAGTTCCTTTGATTTCTACAAAATCAGCAGCGCGGATTGCAACATTGCCTCCGTTTCCTGTGGCGGTCGTGCTAGTTGAGATCGAGGCTTGGTCTAAAAGCCTTAACTGTGCTGCATCTACGGTAATATCGCGGCCGTCAATATTTCCCAAGGTATCGGAAAGGAGGGAAGCTCGATCGCGCAATGTCACATTTCCTCCCCGGAGTGCGATCGCGCCTCCCCCAGGCCCGCTGGCTGTCACGGTGGATAAACCTGAAAATTCTATCTTGCCAAAATTGGCAATATTTGTATAATCCAAACCTAATCCTGTGGGCGTGATGTTGAAGCTTACCAAACCCGGACTCGCCACGCTCCCTAATTGAATGTTGCCGCTAAAAGCGCTAGCAAAACCATTATTAAATATTAAATCTCCTCCTACCAGTGCTAAGGTTTGACCGGGAGGAACTGCTAAACCGACGGGGATTGTTGTGTCTTGAATAACTTGGGTGACACTAGAAGCGTTGACAATTGCACCGGGAGTTTCTCTAAACCTTAAACCCACAGGAATATTAATCGCTAACAATGGTACTGCGTTGGGATTAGCTGCACTAAATTCAAAGCTATTATCAAAGAGAACTCCGCTACCAGTTGAACCGATAAATGAGCCGCGCAAATCTAACCGAGCATTGGGGCCAAAGACAATCCCTTTAGGATTGAGTAAAAATAAGTTAGCATTTCCTTGGACTCCCAACACACCTAAAATATTGGAAGGATTGCCGCCCGTAACGCGGGTGAAGATGTTGGCAATTCCGCTGGGATTGGCAAAATATGCTCCCCGCCCTTGACGGATGTTAAATTCGCGCAAGCTGTGAAAGAGGTTAACGCCGCGAGTTGCACCGCCTTCTATTCTGTCCGATGGTAAGTTATTAATCGTGTCGCCAACTGTGCGCGAACTTTCTGTTCCCAAGCTATTATCGGGGATGATTTGGGCGACGCCGGGGACAGGACACAGCAGTAAAAATGCAAACAATATGGCGCAAGATTGGCGGGGCATCTTTTAATTCCTGTTAATTTATTATTAGGAAAATAGCGACGGGTTAGCTAAAACCTGAAGATTACCTATTGAGGTACGCAAACACCCGTCGGTTTCGGACTGCGAAGAGATGCACCACCAGAATTATAGGCTAACAGCGTTACTTGTCCTCGATCGTCCATTACCCAACCTTGAGCGGGCATAATTTCTTTCGATCCAATTTCTATGGATGCTCTTTGACCTTCTACTTGCTGACTTCCATCTACCGCTGGTTCCACCCAATTAAACTCACTAGAATTGCTGCTGAGGGCATCGTGAGGACTCGGCGGCAACCCCCCCCGCCCAGTCACAGTAAACTCGTTCTCGGCACCTCGGATGCAGGGATTTGCAGCAATTAACGCAGCCGGATTCACCACATTTTGCGGCAGTTCTACTAAACCTTGAGCGGGATTCACCCCAGAAGTGCTAAATGTTACAGTACCTTGCAAAGCCGGGCCGCCACTTTGGGAAATCGCGGCGATGTCGCTGCTAGGAAGCAGAGATGTAGGACTTACTTGCAACGCTGCAAATTCGGCGTCACTGAGCCCCAACCTGCTTCTAACTTGTTCGCGACTCGCTGCTGTAAAGCCAAAAACATTGGGGACATTGATATTGACGCGGCCGCCGCCTGCTGTGCGGGCGTTGGCTGTGATGTCGCTGTTTTCTTGCGGGATGGCGACAAGAATGTCGCTGTTGATGTTGATATTGCCGCCGTCAGAAGTGCCTGCATCGGTGGTAATTTGGCTGTTGCGGCGCAATTGGATGTCTCCCGCTTGCAGGTTAATATTTGCTCCTGTACCGGATACAGTCGTACCGTCAATACTCGCTTTGTTGTCAAGAGCGATCGAATTTGCGACAATATTGATATTACCAGCGCGTCCGCTTCCCGTAGCCTGCACCGTGACTGTAGCTCCATCTCTGACAATTAGTCGATCGGCATTCAGATTCAACGAACCGGCATTTGCCGTAGCATCGGGATTAGAACCAAATATCTTGCCCACCGAAGCATCAATTGTACTGACAAACAGACCATTATTTCCGCTGCCGCTGACTGAGATGCGATCGGCATTAACAGTAATATTCCCCACATCTCCTACACCCAAAGAACTCGTAGAAACTATCCCCCCATCCCGCACGGTTAGGGTTGGCGTATCAATCCGAATATCCCCGCCCCGACTCGAACTCAAAGTTGCAGAAGTCAGCGCGCTAGCATTCTGAATTCCGCTGGTCAAAACTTGAGAAATACCAGAAATTTCTACTGATTCAGTCGCCCTAACTGTTAAATTTCCAGCAGGCCCCCCATCCTGAGAAAACAAAAACCTGCCAACTAAAACACCCGTTCCTAATGTAAAAGCAGAACCATCAGAGAGAGTCAACCGCTTCGTATCAACGTTAATATTCCCCGCCCTTCCGTTAGAACCGATACTCAGCGTGCTGATTCCAGTTGACACAACAGTTCTCGGGCCGGTGTTAGACAATTCTACTGATTCAGCAGCTTTAATGTTGATATTCCCCGACGGGCCACTGCTGTAGCTGGTGGTACCCAGAAGAGAACCGTCGCGCATAATTAATCGATTGACATCAACACTAATACTTCCTCCCGCACCGGTACTTTCTTTAGCTGTCCCGTTGTTAATTCCCGAACCCACCATCTCAAAAGTATTGGCGCGAATGATTAAATTTCCGCCATTTCCACCACCAAAAGCGATGCCGCTACCTACTACGCCATTGTTGAAGAGCAGGCGGCCAGTGTCGATCGTAATATTCCCCCCCGAACCAGCACCAGCACTAGCATTAAACAGCACAAATAGCGGGTCAAAGGGGTCTGCGGTTCCCGATACCAGATACTTAATTACAACTTGTTGATAGCCATCAACTCCCAGCCCGCTCATTTCTACAGAATCGGCAGCGCGCAAGTTGATATTACCTCCTGCACCATCTCCGAGAGTCAGGGTAGAAAATTGCGTTCCGTTTTGCACTCGCAAATTTTGCGCGCTGATATCGATACCTCTACCATCAATATTTCCCAAAGTCAGCGCATAAATTCGCGCACCGCTGATGGCAACATTTCCACCTTTTAACTCTATTATGCCACCACCGATTCCGCTGGTGTTAATAAGTGTTCCATCGGCTATTTGAATATTGCCCAAGTTTTGAATATTGTCATAATTTAAAGTTAAATTTCCCTTGTCCCCCGCTGTCATTGCAAAATTAACTAAACCTGGACTCGCTGCGCTACCGAGTAAAATTTGTCCGCCGCTGGCGGTTAAATTGCCGCCTTGGAGTTCGATGTCGCCACCAATGAGTGCTAAAGTTTGACCGGGTTCTACTGCTAAACCAACTCGATCGCTAATCGGGATTGGCACAGGAGAGGCTGGAAGATTTACCTTTCCTACAGCCGTCGATTGATTGACAATTGCACCGGGATTGTCTCTAAATCTTAAACCAACGGGAATATTAACTGTTAACAGCGGGGATATTTGCGGGTTGGTGCTGCTGAATTCAAAGCCGTTATTAAACACAATACCGTCAGCGGTTGAACCGATAAAAGAACCGCGCAAATCTAACCGAGCATTCGGGCCGAATATAATTCCTTTCGGGTTAATTAAAAATAAGTTACTGTTGCCTAAAACTCCCATAGTTCCTAAAATATTAGAAGGGTTGCCACCTGTAACGCGGGTGAAGATGTTGGCAATTCCGCTGGGATTGTCAAAATAAGCTCCCCGCCCTTCACGGATGTTAAATTCGCGCAAACTGTGAAAGAGGTTAACGCCACGAGTTGCGCCGCCCGTGATTCTATCTGAGGGTATGTTATTGATAGTATCGGAAACAGTCCGCGAACTTTCCGGGCCCTGGGTATTATCGGGGATGATTTGGGCGAAGGTTTTCGAGGGAAATAGCAACAGGAAAGCAAACAGTAGGGAGTAACTTACGGGCGGGCAAGATGCCCAACCCCTACTCCCCACAATAAAATCTAGTATTTGTGGAACAGGCATCTTGCCTGTTATTGAGAATAGTGCAAATAGTAACGAGTAATGAAAGGGAGGCATAAAAACACTCTTTCCATGATAAAGTTTATCAGTGTAATCTCATCTCGTGTCTCTAAATGTTTTGAATTTCGCTGCTGAGTACAAGTTGCTCGACTGTGATTTCTAGTTCGGGAAAAGTTTTAGAAATAATGCGCTCATTCCCTGTAAAACTTTGAACTAAATAGCTGCCATTTTCCAAACAGTAAACGAAAACTGTGGGAATTTTGGGATTTCCTAAATAAGTCCTAGAAGCGATCGCTAAATAATCCACAATCCAATACTCACAAATGCCGAGGCGTTGATACTCATCTAGATTATCCACATAGTCGTCTTCCCAGTTAGTTGAGGTAACTTCTACTGCTAATTGGATAGGTTCGGTAAGAGCTCCGTAGCCGCGTACATTGCTGTTCCATACTGATGCCTTAACCACGCCGACATCAGGATTTCTGCCTTGCTCTTGTCCGGAAGCTGTTACAGTTCTCAAAACTATATCTTTGTCAACGATATAGTCAAGCCCCAAGCGTTCGCTTTCTTTGTCGAAAGACTTAACAAGATATCGTGCCACATTTTTATGAGCCCTGGTTGCTTCCACTTTGACAATCTCTCCATTTACAAGTTCGTAGATGCCCGAACCCTCTGGGTACTTTTCGAGAAAATCTGCAAATGTTAGTTTAGTTTTTGTCTGAACCATAATACAAGCCCTCTTGTGTTAACTAGGTTAGGATTTATATCGTTTCCGGTTCCATCATAATTATATATTTGGATTATATCAGTGCGAGCGTCCCCGATCGCGACCCAAGTAGCGATCGAGACTCCCACTTAATAAAATTTGACCGTCAGCGCTAAAAATAACTGACAACCTTGTCAGATCCACAGCCACAGGCTAAGATTTTGCAAAGGTCGAGAACACAATCTTACCAAGCTTTTTTATGAACTACCGAAACCACATCACGATCGAAGCAAATAAACGCGGTGGTAAGCCTTGTGTACGCGGCTTGCGAATTACGGTTTATGAAGTGCTGGAGTACCTGGCTTCGGAGATGACCGAAGCAGAAATTCTGGACGATTTTCCCGATCTGACGCGAGAAGATTTAAAAGCCTGCATAGCTTATGCTGCTGACCGCGAGCGTCGGTTTATGACCGCGACCTTATCCGCATGAAATTACTTTTTGATGAAAACTTGTCGCCCAAGTTACCGAACCGTTTGAGCGATATTTTTTCAAATATAATAAAGATAGCTTTTTTCAGTGCGACGGCTGAAGAAATCTGTTGCTGTTTAAATATGTGTGTACAATATGCGTCCGAACGTTGATTATCAGAAGATAGAACGATTGATGCAAGTCTTGGGTGGAGAAGCTCAGGGTTCAGTGCTTAGAAGCAAAGTTGAGAACTTCATCGAACGTTTTGAAGGTAACTCAGAGGAGGAACAGTCATGAGCTTGAATGAGTTGCCGGGAGCGGAGCTAATTCTAACGGGATTGGACGATCTTCATCATGGTAAGACGAATACAGTTGGGTCATTGTTAGTCGCGATCGCATCTGTACGCTTAACCGAAGCAGGCTTGGATATTCCGAAGGAGCCTTTAGTATCAGAGCCGGAACTAGCCTTGTATGCCCATCTTCAGAACGAACGCGATGATGCTTATTATTACTACAATGCTTTACTAAATAGCCTCAACAGCTTTTGTGCTGCACTTGAGTCTAGAACATAACAATGATAATTCCGACTATGAACTACGGTTTTTACCAATGGAGAAAACAAAATGGCGATCGGCCGATCTGCTATTTTTCAAGTCCTTACGAGAATAAATCTTGTTGATTCTCGTGAGCGAACACCTAGAAGGACGTAAATACGTCTGATCGCACCTTGACAGGGCTGGCAATGCCTAGGCTGTAGTGTTGGTCATCGATCCAGTTTAGTGGACTATCACCAATATGTTGTAGAAACTTAGACCGCGAATACAGTCGATTAGCTTACGCAATAACCTGACATTTTATAGATTTAGTTATTTTAGCTGTTGACAATGTCAGGAAATTGATCTAAATTGAGGGTATAAGCAAACTCCTATTTTTGCAGCACGGAGCAGGGAACATGGCTGATGGAGATATTTTCCGCAATGGGCTTGGGTACTATAAAAAGCTATATGAGTCGCTCTGTGAGGGAAAAGCGAGTATCGATGAGTGTACTCGGATGGCGATCTCAGCACTCAAGCGAGATCTTCAAAAAAAAGGCAATCTACCAATCGTTGTTGCCCAACAGATGGGTGAAAGGTTGTCCCAGGTTATTGACATCGCGGGCGCGAATAACTCTGTTGACTGGGGTATTGCGAATAGGGAAATAGAAAAAATACTTCAAGTTAATGGAAGACATGACGTTAAAGAGCTTATTCTTTGCGCTGGAAAGAGTTTCCTACATGAGCTTAGGTATGGTAACGATCGAGGATTAACTGCTAATAGTATTTCGGAAGCAATTTTGGGGCAATACATGACCACAGTGATGGAATCAGGATTTCATGGTCGTATACCACTAACCGATGAACATCTGGCAGGGATGAATGATCGAACTCTTAAACAACTAATTCAAGAAATTCAGCCTGGGGTTGTTTCTGCGATTGGTAATTGGGCAAATAAGGCAAATATCGATGGAAGTGTAACCAAATTACGACTACCACGCCGTAAAGTAAATCCAGTAGATATGGATGAAGACCTATGCTAACAATGAAGAAGGAATTTCATGCTCACGATAGTGATTACACACTAGATTTTGGCTCTGGGGTAAATAATAATGGGTGTATTCAGTTTACAGATCATGCTACTAAAAAGGAGAGTTCTATTGGAATTACGATAGACGATCAAGAATTCAACTACCGAGTCAAGCAAGAGTTTCCATCTGTAGTTGCTGATCTAATCGATCTGGCTGTTGCAATCCATTTCGCAGATCGTCTTGCATTTCAAAATCTACGCCAAGATCAAAGTCGCATTTATGTAAAACTAGCAGTCCGTCATCCTGAAATAATGAATACTGAATTATTTCGCTCTCAGCTAGAAATTTTGCTTGAATGGGCTACTGGAAGTCTATGGTTGTTTGACTTCCAAAACAGATCGGATTCAGAACGTTCTGTTGTTCGCCAACCATCTTTGCCCGTAGCAGCTCAGGATTGTGAAGTGGCTATGTGGAGTGGTGGTCTTGATGCCTTTGCTGGTCTCTATCAACGTTTGCGATCGCATCCAGAAAAGTCATTTTTACTTTTTGGCACTGGAGGTAATGTTAACGTTCACAAGCTACAGGAAGATACAGAAAAACAAATTAGATATATTTTTCCCAATCGTTGTACTTTATACCGAGTTCCAATTCGCTTCTTTGATAGCAATGCAGTTAGGAAAAACAAAATTACCCGCGCAAGAGGTGTTGTATTTGCGATGCTGGGTGCTGCCTGTGCATCTTTAATGGGGCGACAAGAGCTTTGCTTTTATGAAAATGGAACTGGTGCAATTAATCTTCCATATCGCGAATCTGCGTTGGGATTAGATCGCACCAGATCGGTTCATCCATTGACTTTGCTGAAAGTGAGCGATCTCATCTCAGAGCTTCTAGGAGAGGCATTTCGGGTCTGGAATCCATTCCTATTCTCAACTAAATCTGAAATGTGTCAGATATTAGCAGAAGACGTGACGGGTAGACTATCTTCGCAAACAAAGTCATGCGACAGCCCCCACAGACATAATATCAGTCAGTGTGGATATTGCTCCTCTTGCCTTTTACGACGACAAGCTCTTAGTGCTGCTAAAATAGAGGATAAGACTCGATATCTAATATTACATGGAAATTATTCACCCGTGAAAGATCCAAGTGAGAGTTTACGACATATGCTCGCACAAGTTGAGACGCTACGATGCTTACTCAATCGACCTAATCCACATGAGATTCAGTGGGAAGCGTTAACTCGTAAATTTCCGATCCTCGATGATATTGTCGATCAATGTTCAGTCGTAGAAAAGTTGACCACTCTTGATATGCAGAGCAAGTTAATTAGACTTTATCAAAAGTATGTCGCTGAGTGGGATGATGTAAAATCTCAACTATCAGTCAACCTCATTAAGAATAGGGACAGTGAGTCGTTATATCGAAACTATAGCGGCTCTTAGATAGATGAGGTATATATCAAAGGTCACAAACCTTGATGTACATAGAATCTGGCATACCTCACCTTTTTGAGAAAGGCTATATTCGATCGCTTAATAAGATTAAGGAACACTGTAATGGCTACTAATATATTAGACAACATCGATCTAGCGAGATTGGGGGAACTCCTTCAACAAGCCCGTAAAAGCTGTGACATGACTCAAGCTCAAGCAGCCCAGATTATTGATACTGCAAGAACAACTATTGTTGCAATTGAGAAAGGAGAACGCCGGATCAAAGCAACGGAACTGATTAAACTCGCCCGTGCTTATGGAAAAGCCATCGGCGATTTCGTTCAGCCTCGTGCTGTTACAGAACCTTTTGAGGTTCAATATCGCTCGGCATTTGGGCAGAATGAAGCTGAAGCAGCACGGATTAAACCCAGTATTTTGCGCTTAGAGGAACTGTGCCAAAACTATCTAGATCTCGAAGCGATGATGGATGCACCCTTACCTCGAAATTATCCACAAGAGTACAAGATCGATAATATGCCACTTGAGGCCGCAGCGGAAAGTATTGCCATCTCAGAACGTCAACGGCTTGGGCTTGGTGATGCACCTATTCCATGTCTGCGAGATATTTTAGAACAGAGTGTCGGATTACGAATTTTTTATATAGAGATGCCGCCTAAATACTCAGGCATCTATAGCTACAACGAACAAATGGGTGGCTGCATCGCCATCAATGCTGGACATCCTGAAGAGAGAAAACGCTGGTCATTAGCACATGATTACCTGCATTTTCTCGCTCATCGACGGAAGCCCATAGTTGATTTTGACGATCAGTATAAAAGGAAACCAGAGAGCGAGAGACTAGCAGACACTTTCCCTAATTATTTCCTAATGCCGACAAGTGATTTACTCAAGCGATTTAACGATATGCACCGTTCTCATGGCAAGTTTACTGCAACAAATTTATTCACTTTAGCTCACCATTATGGAGTGTCTATTCAAGCTCTAATCTATCGATTAGAAGCAATTAAATTGTTACCATCTGGAACTTGGGAGCGTTTGCGCGATCGAGGATTAAAAGTCCGAACAGTTCAACAGGAAATGGGCTTAGAACCTATCACGGAGCGCATCGATATGGCTCCTATTCACTATCAGCATTTAGCGATAGAAGCACTAGATCGAGGGTTAATTACCGAAGGACACTTTGCTAATTTTCTTGGTGTCGATCGCCTTGAGGCTCGACGGATTGCAGAATCATTAAGTGCACATTCAAGCGGAATAATCGAAGAAGTTGCTGATTTAGACCTTTGTCAGGCGTAGGATAATTGGGTAATTAACGATGAATATTAAACAATCCCATATTGTCCTAGATACCTGCTGTATTCTGAATTTCTATGCTTCGGGAAAATTTCTAGAAATATTGCAAGCTATTCCCGCTCAAATTGTTGTTACTGAAGTTGTTAGATCGCAAGAATTAAAGACACTTCAGCGGATTGAGAATGAGGAGAGTAAAGGTGCAATTTATTTTGACCAGGCGGTTCAAGAAGGTTTAATATCGATCGTAGATTTTGAATCAGAAGCAGAAGCTGAAACTTTCATCAACTATACTGCTCAAATAAGGGGTGAAGGAGAATCTGCAACATTTGCGATCGCCTTTCACCGCGAATGGGCAGTTGCAACTGATGATAAGAGAGCGATCGCCTTTCTAAGAAAAGAGGCTCCTCACATCCAAATTATATCAACACTGGAAGTCATTAAACATTGGCCGGAAAAATTAAAAATTGACTCAGTAACATTAAAAGCCGCATTGAGTGCAATTCGAGTTAAAGCGAGATATCAACCTCCTCGAAATCACCCTTTGCTGATTTGGTGGGAAACTGCAATGAAATAAATAGATGAGCGCTCGAATATATAAAGCCAAGTAAAGCACAAAATAAATCTCGCAAAACATAAAATATTTACTATTTTGGGCTTGATTGACTCTAGTTATTAGTTATACCATTTTTATATGAAGCTGCATAGAATATATACTTTGCCGGAAAAGGTTTCAGGTTTCCCATTCTGTGCAGCTTCATAAAGAATTGGTATTACTTATCAATTTTGTAACCCAACCTACAACTTAAAACGGAAAATAATTGATTCTAAAGTAGATGCCTTTTTCCTGCAAAGTTCGATCGCCCGATCGAGCATTTATCAAAGGAATACCGTAGTCCAAACGCACATTCAACCGATCGCCCATCTGCCAAACCAGCCCCAAACCCGCACCCAGCAGTTTATCCGAGTCAGGATTCGGCTTTTCCTCCGAATGGTTCCACCCTACCCCAAAATCGATAAACGGAGCGACTTGCAACAAACCTTCGACTTGCGGGACACGCCAAACCGGGATTCGCACCTCTGCAGACGCGATCGCACCGCTATCAGTTAACAGCAAATCTTGGCGGTATCCGCGCACGCTTTGAACGCCGCCGATCCCGATTTGTTCCAGGGAAAGCAGGGGGCGATCGGCTAATTGAATGTCGGAACGCACAATCAGCAAGGTTTCTGGCGCTAACAGCCGCACGTACTGGGCTTGTCCGCGCCACGCCAGAAAACTGCTGTCAGGGCCGCTATCGTTCGCAGTAGCGCCGAACAGATTAGTGCCGAGGGAGAATTGCGATCGCGCCGCGAACACTTGGTTGGAACTGCGCTGCACGTATTCTTGAAAAAACCGCACAGCCGAAACCCGCGTTTCACCGCGATCGTTTGCTCCCGCCGAAAGCGCAAATCGTTCCCCCGACAGGAATGTATCGCTTTCTTGCCGCGAAAAACTCAGTCCCAAAGCCAAAGTGCGATCGGGCTTTTCGACAATCGGCTGGCGGTAAGTTAACTCGTAAGTCCGCGATTTCCCCTCGATTTGGGCGCGATCGAACGGTTCCTCGATGATATTAGTGCTAGCAGCACTCGCCGCGAACCCAATCGTGCCGTTGCGCGCGTTGACGGGGACTGTGTAGCTGCCGTTGAATTCGTTGCTGCCGTCGGTGTTAGCATAAGATACCTCTAATCCGTCGCCCAAACCGAGCAAATTTGCTTGATTGATGCGAACACCGCGCCGAAAACTGCCGACGCTGGGCGATCGGTTGTTGTCTGCGAACACTTCAGCGCTAAAGCTGTCTGCTTCTTTGACGCGCACTTCTAAGCGGCTGTTTTCCGGGCGGCTTCCGGCTTGCAATTCGGCGGAAATATTGCCAATTAAGGGGTCGAGTTGCAGCATTTGCAAGGCTTCCAGCAACCGAGATCGATTGAGGGGCCGTCTGGTAGCGCGTTCTAGGCGCGATCGCACGTAATTTGAATTTAAGCGCCTGTTTCCAGTAATCTCAATTTCATCTAATCCGCCTTCTACAATCCGAATTTTCACCACACCTCCTTCTCTGGGAAAGGTTTGGTTGGCGGGAATTACAGCGCCGGAATTGATGTATCCGGCGGCTACATATTTTTGAGTGACGGCTGCTTCGGCTGCGATCAGTTCGGCAAAGGTGATTTCGCGGCCCGCAAACTGTTGCGTAACTTCTGCGAGTTCGCGATCGCTAAAAGCTGTGTTCCCCTCAAATTCAAAGCCGGCGACCCTAATTGTACCTGGAATCCCCTGTCTAATTTCGCTTTCAACGGGTGTTGGCTGGGTGGGTTGGAGGGGAGACGGCGCAGGGGGTTGCGGCGGCTCAGGAGCTGGCAATTCTGGTTCTCGCGGCAGAATGGGGTTGGGCAGTTGGCTTAGTTGCAAAGGTCGATCGATACCCAAATCAATTTTTTGTCGGTCAATATTTTCTTCTAGTTTTCGATCTGAGTTAAAAAGCTCGGTTTCTTGAGTTTTTGTGCTGAAAGTGCGATCCTCTCCGAGGGCTTCGCTAACGGGCTGAGATGTTGCACCATTGTCAATAAGCCTGTTACTGGCGGGCAGGATGCCCACCCCACAATCAAACTCACTCTTTGTGGAACAGGCATCTTGCCTGTTCTTGAGAATGGTGTCAGATGTCACATCGACTGAATTTGCCGCAGACGGCGGTAAGTCGGGAGTTTCCGCCGCCACTGAGTGTTCTGATTCAGCGGGTAACTGCGTTTCCTCGTCTTTTGCGGGCAACTCTTCGCGTTTGTCAAAAGTGGTGTCGTTGGGGGCTAAAGCTCGATCGCCTTTGCTGCTAACTGCTGTCAAATCCTCAACATTTGAGGTTAAAATTTCACCTGTGCTAGCGGATGTTTTCGCTGGTTTTGCCAACAAAACTAACCCCAAAATACCAGCGAATAAAAATAGTTTTTGCGATCGACAAGCCATAGGATATAATTATTATCTCGCTTAAGTGGGTGAAAATATTTTCCGCAATCGAGCACCCTCAAGTAAAAATCAATCTTAACAGCAAAAAACGAAACAGCCGTCGCAGCCAACAGTTTCGGCGACGCTGCAAACCAAAAGGTCGATCGACGGCTGTTCATTTCCCAAGACTTACGCTTCAATCGGGTGATTATCCGAAAAAATATCGTGTAAGTCGATCGTAAACAGTAAAAAAACCAAATTTTTTTTGTTGCCAAACCTACGCTTTCATGCTAATGCCGCAACCAGAACAGCCCTGAACCCCGCAGTAAACCAGAAACCGGGTTGTGTCCGAAAAGACTCGCTACAACTGATATCTGGCACCATTCTCAATAATCTTTTTACGAACAGGCTTTTCGGCCTGTTCCACAAGAGATAAATTTTATTGTGGAACAGGCCGAAAAGCCTGTTCATAAGAATAGTGCAAGATGTGAGTTACAACTTCCACAAGAGATAAATTTTATTGTGGAACAGGCCGAAAAGCCTGTTCATAAGAATAGTGCAAGATGTGAGTTACCACCCGCAGAGCCGCTAAAAAAGCCAGTTTCTTTGATTTTGGTGCATCATCCCAAATCCGACTTTAATAGCCCCTTTATTATTGAGTCAGCGTCTACCCACATCCTGTGCGTAGACGCCGTTTCAACCGCCCTGCGATAAGGGGATTTGTAACTTTGAATTATGCAGAGCGGCCCGCACCAGCCGCAGCACCCATTTGAGCCCCGTCAGTCAATCCCACCAACTTAGCACTCAACTCCCACATCCGCTCGCCTTTTTCATCATCGCGGGCCTGGGGAGAAACCTTCTGTACAAAAGACTGACCATCTTTTTTCTGGCGGTTCCCCCAACTCCAATAAGCCCCAGATTGCTTGTATTCTGGGTCAGCAACCACCATCGCCAGCCTTTCCCCCGCCAACTCCTGCGACACGTAACCCCCGGTGATATTCTTCTGAAACAGCGGGAACAGCTTCTGAAACAAAGGATAGTGGTTGCGGAACAGCGGCGTATCCGCAACGCATCCCGGATACAGCGAAGTGAAAGTAATCCCCGTGGATTCGTGAAAGCGGCGGTGCAATTCCCGCATCGTCAGCACGTTGCAAACTTTGCTATCTTTGTAAGCCTTGACCGGTTCAAACTTCTTGCCGTCAACCATCGAAATCGGGTCTTTGAAACCCGCTTCAAAACCCTCAAAATTGCCCAAATCCGGGCGCGGCGGAATCTTCCCGCCCAACTCGTCTGGATTGTGAGTCACGGTTCCCAAAATCACGATTCTCGCATCGGAATAATAGGAAGGCTTCATATTTTCCATCATCAGGTTGCACAGCAGGAAATGACCCAGGTGATTGGTAGTCATCGTCAACTCGTAACCCTCCGGGCTCCGCAGCGGTTCCTTAATCAAAGGCATATAAATAGCCGCGTTGCACACCAAAGCGTCCAGAGGCCTGCCGCTTGCCTTAAATGCGCGAGCAAACCGGCGCACGCTCTCCAAATCGCCCAAGTCAATCTCCATAATGGAGAAACTGCCTTCAGGTATACCCAACTCTCGCGCGGCATCTCCGGCTTTCCGCACGTCCCGACAGGCCATGACTACGTGCCATCCCTTGTCTGCGAGAGCTTTCGCGCCGTACAAACCGACGCCGGAGGAAGCGCCGGTAATGATAACCGTTGATTTTTGATTTTGTGCCATCTTGTTAAAAGCGCTTCCGCTATTGATTTTTTTCAGGCACTCAAACGCTGAGCTAGCAGCTTGGATGTTTGGAAGTACCCTATGGTTATTAGGATATGGGGAAACGTTCTCGATCTCAACTGGGAACCTCTCACTTTTGCAGCCAAGCTAGAAATTGGAGGCCCGATACTGCGAGGCAGGAGGCAGAAGGAGGGATTCAGAAGAAGTGTTTTTACAAGTAGGAGATGCTGGCTCTCAACGGGCGATGAAAATTAAATATGGCTCCCACTTCGACTCCTATTTTGAGAAATCAACCATACATCTTTTATATCATGTTCAATCGATTGACCGCGATTAAAGGCTTAGGAAGGGTTGACAGATTTTCCCGTTTCTCTTCAATATCTTGGTGAGGGGAGTCCCTACAGGAATCATGGTTAATTGAGCGGACATGATATTAGGGGCGGGTTGACAATTATCTATGATGCACATACTCAGTATTTATTGATAAACCCGCCCCAACCAACTCAACTAAGAAATAGCTGCTTGTTCCTGATAGGTAGGGAAATCGATATAACCTTCAGGCCCAAAAGAATACCAGACGCCGACTTCAGCAGGCGGATTGAGCGGCCAACCATTAGTAAAACGCTCTACCAAGTCAGGATTGCTGATAAAATCTCGACCAAAAGCAATTAAATCCGCAACTTTGCTGCTCAGGGCCGTTTCAGCCTGTTCTTGAGTATATCCGCAGTTACCGACGAGCGGCCCTGCAAACACATCGCGAAACTCTCCTATCACCATCGGGGTTCCCAATTCATGAAAGCCAAAAGCGAGACCATCTACCAAGTGAAGGTAAGCTAAATCACAGGCATTTAACTGCTCCGCGAAATACAGAAAATCTTCTCGATAAGTGGGAGAACCCATGTCATTGAAATTACCGTTGGGAGATAGTCTAACTCCCACTCGGTTGGCGGGAAATACTGTGATAATTGCCTCTACAATTTCCTTAAGAAAACGGTAACGGTTTTCAACTGTGCCGCCATAGGAATCAGTGCGGTGATTGGTTTTGGTTTGTAGGAACGTGTCAATAAGATAGCCGTTTGCCGCGTGAATTTCTACACCGTCAAAACCTGCTATTTTAGCTCTTTCGGCGGCCTTGCGATAATCTTCTACAACCAGGGAGATTTCATGGGTTTCTAGAGCGCGGGGAGTTTCGTAGGGCTGTTTGCCTAGAGGGGTATGAATGCCTTCTCCGTTGATTTTGATGGCAGACGCTGCAACTGGCAATTGATTGTTTTCATGAAAACTGCTGTGGGAAGCTCGTCCGCAGTGCCAAAGCTGCATGAAAATCGGCGTTTCGCGGGCATGAACCGCAGCCACAATTTGTTTCCAAGCTTCTCTTTGCTCGTCTGAATAAATACCGGGCGTATTTAGCCAACCATTACCTCGAGCAGAAACCACTGTCGCTTCTGTAATGATTAAACCAGCGGAGGCCCGCTGAGTGTAATACTCTGCCATCAAGGCGTTGGGCATCCGCGCTTCACCGGCTCTGGCTCTCGTTAGGGGTGCCATGACTACCCGGTTTTTTAAGGGTAAATCTCCGATTTTGAAGGGGTTCAGTAGGAGTGGAGAAGTTGTTTGAGTGGTCATAATTTTGAGGTTTTCTCAACTGAATAATCTGGGAAATCACATATAGCAACGGCCGGTGTTATGCTCCCAGGCGCAAGACATCCCAGGCTCGCCAAAATGTAAGCAATCAAACCGATCGAGCTGTTTACGAGTTTGACTTTTTAGCCAAGACTCTTCTTTGTTCAATTTTGTCAAACTCTGGAGAGTATGGCGGTAAATATAATAGTCTACACCGTGCTGTTTGAATCCATTCCTGAATCTGACCACTTTTATCAAATGTGAGATTATCCATGAGCGCCACCTGTGCTGTGACAAGTTTTGGAAGTAAACTTGTTTCTAGCCCAAGGTCAAAAACTGTTCGATTACACGCTCCCATGACTGTAAAAGGAGCGAAGGGGCGATTTATGTTTGGTTACACAGGGCAGCGATCGTATTTACCCCCGGCAACGGCTGAAACCTCAAAAACATCCGAGGGACGATCGCAACGATCGAAAATCACTACTCATCAGTTGTTTCAATCCCTGATAGGGTTTTAGGTTGTTTTCGGCTGTGGGTAAAATCAATTTGGGATGCTCGAAAGCAGGTTTCAATCCCTGATAGGGTTTTAGGTTGTTTTCGGCGCATCACAAATTAAATTTTTACACGTTTTGCCAGCGTTTCAATCCCTGATAGGGTTTTAGGTTGTTTTCGGCGTGAGTTTGTTGGTGATTTTCTTGTCCCAGATGTAAAGTTTCAATCCCTGATAGGGTTTTAGGTTGTTTTCGGCTAGCGCTGATTGAGGGCATCTAGCTCTTCTTCTAGTTTCAATCCCTGATAGGGTTTTAGGTTGTTTTCGGCCGCACTCGTCGCTCCCGACGCTAATCCATTCCGCATCGGTTTCAATCCCTGATAGGGTTTTAGGTTGTTTTCGGCGCGAAGTGCAGGGCTGTCGAAATCAGCCCCCTCCGTTTCAATCCCTGATAGGGTTTTAGGTTGTTTTCGGCACAAACACATGAAAACAAGAATAATTGACGACTACGACTCGTTTCAATCCCTGATAGGGTTTTAGGTTGTTTTCGGCAGTTTTTCTTGTGTCCAAAAATACCGTCCCTTAGGTTTCAATCCCTGATAGGGTTTTAGGTTGTTTTCGGCTCCCAAGGTGTTCTGCCATCCTTTATCTTAACTAGGTTTCAATCCCTGATAGGGTTTTAGGTTGTTTTCGGCTCGAAAGCCTTGCAAGGTCAGACAGAAAGTGTTTTGTTTCAATCCCTGATAGGGTTTTAGGTTGTTTTCGGCTGAGATGTTAGGTGGTTGCGGGTGTTTTATAGATTCAGTTTCAATCCCTGATAGGGTTTTAGGTTGTTTTCGGCGCGGTTGCAGAAAATTGGCACAAAAATCAGCCCGCTTTTGTTTCAATCCCTGATAGGGTTTTAGGTTGTTTTCGGCTTGATTCTATGGTTGAGAGATGTTTTTTGAGCGTGTCAGTTTCAATCCCTGATAGGGTTTTAGGTTGTTTTCGGCTTGCCGGCTTCAAAGTCACCTCGGACGCGATCGCCAGTTTCAATCCCTGATAGGGTTTTAGGTTGTTTTCGGCCTTTTGCGGCATTCCTGACCCCAATTATCAACAAAGTGTTTCAATCCCTGATAGGGTTTTAGGTTGTTTTCGGCAAAAGACAAAAATGCAAAGGCTATCTAAGGATTACGTTTCAATCCCTGATAGGGTTTTAGGTTGTTTTCGGCGGAGTCGCCACAGCCCGCACGATTTGAAACTATTGTTTCAATCCCTGATAGGGTTTTAGGTTGTTTTCGGCTAGCCCCCCAACCTGTCCACGTCAATACAAACTCAACTCAAAGTTTCAATCCCTGATAGGGTTTTAGGTTGTTTTCGGCCGATGCAATGCGTTCTAATTCAATAGCGTCAATTCCTCTGTTTCAATCCCTGATAGGGTTTTAGGTTGTTTTCGGCCAGTTTCGCTCGAACATTTCTTGGTAGCGTTTCTGTTTCAATCCCTGATAGGGTTTTAGGTTGTTTTCGGCGCGGCCTCTTACTACTATTGCTACTTTGGTAACTGCAATGTTTCAATCCCTGATAGGGTTTTAGGTTGTTTTCGGCCGCCGGGGTCTGGGAGGCTTGAAATATAAAGTTTTCAAGGTTCAGTTGCGTCTGACTGCAATCAATATACCGTTTGGGCGATCGCCCTGTCAAGAGGGCAAAATTTAAATACACCTCAAACTGTCTCCCAGTAAAGGTTTCAGCATTTGCGTCTGACCCCGATGAGGTACAAACCACTGCAAACCCAGTCCTAGTAAAGCTCTCAGCCATTAAAATTCACACCCTCCCTTCAACACCTACAGCCAGACGCAAAATCAAACCATAAAGATCGTAGTATCCAGCGGTGCCCGGCCGCCAATCCGCTCGATCTTACCCTGACAGCAAGCACACAAATAGTGAAACATGATACTGTCTTCTTCCGACTTAATCACCTTACTCAGACGTTGGCGCATCCGGGCATACTGAGTATCCGTCACCTCGCAATGAAACACCGAATACTGCTTCCATTCCCCATAAGACTTGAGAATCTTGTGAATCTTAGTGCGGCGCTTGTCCTCAGATATATCATAGCAAACCAAAACAAACATAACTTAATTGCCTCCCTATTTAAGAATCAAAGGCGGATACTTATCAACTTCACCCATCAAATACTTAGCCATCAACCGCCCTTGAATTTCAAAAGCTTCTTGATAGGTACACAACTTTCCCATCACTGGATGCTTGAACTTTGACTGCTTCTTTTCTTCGTAAAGTCGCAAAAAATTGTGCAGCGCTTCTTTTGTCAAAGAAACCGCCCCGCTCAACGGTTCTGCCGTAAAATCATTCGGCGAAACTTTCTGCAAATTAATCGCCTTCAAAACTACAGCATCAACTACCAAAGGTCGAAATTCTTCCATCAAATCCAGCGCTAACGAAGGACGGCCATAGCGCTCAAAATGCAAATATCCCAAATACGGATCGAACCCCACAATATTCACCGCACTTTGAACATCGTGCCGCAGCAGAGAATATCCCAAACTTAACAGAGAATTTACCGCGTCAGTAGGCGGACGGCGGCGGCGAACTTCAAAGCTAAAATCTGGCACGCGAATCAGTTGATTGAAGCAGCCAAAATAAGTCGCACTACCCGCCCCCTCTAATCCTCGCAGAGAATTAATATTGGAAGTTTTGTCAATAGACGCAATTACTTGTTTCAATTGGGCAATGGGTTTTTCAAAATCATGGGGAGAATATTTGCGCTGACATTCTAACAAAGTATTGCGGTAATTCTTGAGCTTTCCCCGTACAAATCCCCTAACTAAATGCACGGCTTGTTCCGATTCCCCAGCCGCTTGCCACTGAGCTTTTCGCACAAAGATATTTTTCGTCATTTCCGGTTCCAACCTCCCCAAATAACGTCCGTTTAAAGTCAAAAAACTTAAAGGAATGTGACGTTCCAACAGTTCCACAACCACAGCCGGCGAAACTGTAGCGCGCCCCAATGCAACAACCCCATCAATCTTAATTAATGGCACGTCCAACAGATTTTTTTTGTCAGCTTTAACCGTCAGACGTTCATCCACTTTGCCGATAAAAGCATCTTCTTGAGTAATGTAAACTGTTCCCATTGTGAATTCTCCTATTTGCAGGTTAACTTGCTTCTTGATAGCGGTTGACTTTGGCCGCAGCTTGGGGCAGACAGTGGGGAAAAAGACTGCATCCCGTACACCGAGCGGTGTAAACTGGTAAAGGGATATTTCCCGATCGCCAAAGAGCACCGACTTTTTCAATAGTGGCGATCGCCTCCTGTCTCAACCCCTCAGAAATATCGACTAATTGCCGCTGGTGCGACTGCGCGTAATACACATATCCAGTCGCAATAGTTTTCCCCGTCATCTCCTCCAAACAAAGCGCTTGGGCGCAAACTTGCAACTCGTCGTTATCCCATTCTCCCTTCCGTCCCCGCTTGTATTCCACGGGGTAAATCTCACCCTCAGCCGACTCAATCAAATCCGATTTACCAATCAGTTTATACTTCTCAGACTTCAGCCAAATCGCCCGCACCTGCCAAGTTTCATCGCGGTTAATTTCGCCCATCGTGTGAACGCGATCGTGCAAACTCGTGCCTTCAATGGTATACTGATTATCGGTGAATTCTCCCGCACAAGACATTCGCCAGCAGCGGTGAGGACAGTAAGAATACTGGTTGAGAGATGCGATCGAAATGTAATCAGAATCGTTCATAATTTTGATGATTTGTAAGAGATTGGTAATTGGAATTAGCAACAGGCAAGATGCCTGTTCCACAAGAGTTTAGTGTTATTGTGGGGAGTAGGGGTTGGGCATCTTGCCCGCCCTGGAATTCCGGCATCTTGCCCGCCCTGGAATTCCGGCATCTTGCCCGCCCTCAAAATCCGTTTAACTTTTTTTAACAAGTATTCGCCTAGTCATTCCCATCCCCATCGGAGTTTTCCTTCCCACCCCGCAGTAAACAGCAAAATCAGCCAAAGCATTAATTTGCTTAATCGCTAAAGGTTCGACATCTCCCAAAATCCGATAACTAACCTCCCCAACCATGCCGACAAAATCGCTTTGATAGTTAGTCAATCTTTCACTTCTGATATTGACAAAAGTCGAAAAAAGTGCATCGACAGAAAGATCCGGAATTGCGATCGGGCTGTACTTATTCCACCGACTGAGGAGACTGTTAAAAACGCATTCTCTAGTAGGAATCACCGAATCGAATTTGCCCTGTCGAAAGGTAGTAGGAGTCGCAAAACTGAAAGCAATTAAACGATTAGTTTCCGAAGCTTGTTCGTAAAGTTGAGAGTAACTGCAAGCATTAGCCCAAGGCTGATCTACTTGGGGCGTTCCGAGAATCTTAGCAATCATCAAATCGGCGGATCCGAGATGCCACGGCTTTGACGGATTGAGGTTCAGCCAAAGATTAGTTAATTGACCGAATAAAGTGTCATCAAGCAGAGTAATCCGCCACCAACAGAGGGTGTGTTCTGGAATCGGTTCTGTGTGTTCCCATTGCAGGAAATGGTGTTTTTTGAAAGGGCATTTTTTAGTTTGCAAAGGGCTGAGAGTGAAGGATTTTTGGGCTGCGGCATCGTGGAGGCGATCGCCGAGTTTTTTGTCAACGGAGCTCACGAGGGTGAGAAAGAGGGCGTGCAGGTGTCTTCCGGTGAGGTATCCGGGGGGAATTGGGGCCAGGGGAAGGATGTTGAGGACTAGGCTGTGCGGCATGATTTAAACTACCCAGAATTCTTGATTGTCAGGACATTTTAAGGTAACGCCAGCGGAGGCGATCGCCAAAATGCCGGATAAACTTGGAAAAAATGTATATTCTTGTTCGTTAGCAAAGCTATCTTTGACCGTAATCGGATAGCATTCGATTCCTTGTTTTCTGAGTTTGAGGATTGCCCAGCGATTTTTGCGATGTTCTCGGACAATCACACCGGGCATTAAGGGCGGTGTAAGCTGGGAAATTAACGCTGTGGGACGGACGTTATCGCCGATCGTCCGTTCGATCGTACAATTTTTAAAAGCATAAAGTTTGCAAAGGTAGTGGTTGGCAAAATCTTCTAAATCTGCCACTTGCAAGGCAAACTTGAGCCCGTAAGTTTCGGCGGCGCGATCGGTAAGCACAATCCCATTTTCATCGGACGCAAATTCAAAAAATCTCAGCAGGTGAATGGGGTCAAGATTGGTTTCGCCGACTTCATCGAGTAAAAAGTTTTTGGGGTCATAAATTTTGACATTTTCAAACAAGCTTTCTCGAAATTTGAAAAGTGGCGCATAACTGGCTTTGAGAATTGTCGCGTATTCTTTCAACTCTTCGGCGACTTTTTGGTTTTTGCGGATTTTTTCCTCAACTAACTCGATTGACGTTCTCCCAGAATCTATTTCTTCCCAATCTTCTGGATAGTTGGCTTGCATAAAACTGATGACGCAGTTTTGACCGCCTTTAATGTACTGCCACTCTTTTTGAATTTGTTTGATAGTAGATTTAGCCACATTTTCTGCACCTTGCAATACTTTCATCCGCCGCCGGTAAGAATTCCAGTCTCGTTTACCTCCCAACACTATTTGCATGGTTTGATAAAGCTGCATAACTAAACTTGCTTCCGGCAATTTGTCAAACAGTATTTCTAGTTCTAATAATGGTTTGGCAATTTCTAGAAAAGCTTCGGAACGCCAGTAAATGTCGAGAAAGGGACGCTTCATGCAGTCTAGACTTTCTAACATTTCCGTCAGGGTTTTGCGTCCGCCAAAACAGTCAAGTTGTTCGATGCCTTGTTCCCAAGCGCGATCGGGTAAATAGGCGATCGCCTCGGAAGGAATTTCGGTTTGCGTTTTCCCTAAAACCCGTCCGACACGCCCGATGCGCTGCCAGAATGAAAAGCGATCGCGCGTAGAAAAAATTAACCAATCGAGATTTTGCCTGGGTGTTTCTTTCTCCCGATCGAAGTTGAAGCCGACATCGACGGTACTGGTAGCTAGAATCACTTGTTTTTGGGCGGCCAGCGGGCGTTCTTCCTTCGGTGTATCCCCCGTAATTCGCCCGCAGAAATCGGCAAATCCGCGATCGCGCAATTGGTCAGAAATGCGGCCTAGGGTATCTTTGGCATCAAGAATTACTGCCCCATTTTGGTCGGGATTTTCTCTGAGTCGCCGCAGAACTTCTCGGACAATTTCTGCGATCGTAGTTTCTTTATCAACCTGCTTGCGAATTTCTAGATGGACTTCAGTTTGAGAAGGACGTAGATAACTAATTTGACTTTTGCCATCGATTCGAGCAATTTTTACCCCATTTTTTCCTAACACATTTAAGGCTTCTTCGCAAGCAGGTTCGGGCGTTGCCGTCAACAGAACAATTTTTCTCTTGTACTGAAAGTAGCCAAACTCTTTAGATAAAGCGAGATAGAACAACAAGCTAACTAATTGTTTGGCATCATAAAGGTGAAATTCATCGAAAATTACAGTCGAGAAACTGCTGTAAAATTCACTGGCAATATTTCCGCGATCGAGATTATTGTAAGCAAAAAACGTCGCATAGTAGAAAATATCCGGGTTTGTCACCAGCAAAATTGGTCTACCGCCACCGCATTCGGGAAAAATAGTTGCAGGTTCGCGCAAAACATTATAGATTTTTTCCCCTGAACGTTTCCCAACGCGATCGTCGGGCCAGGAATTGACTTGTCTAGCAGAAGCAGCTTTCACGATATGAGGTAAGCCCGCATCCCGAACAAATTTTTCGGCGGCTTCAGTTTGCTGGTCAACTAAGGCATTTGTCGGTGCGATATATATAGCATTGCGCTGAGAGTTGTGCAGCAAAACACTCAATCCGGCTTTGGTTTTTCCCGTTCCAGTCGGTGCGAGATCGAGAATGATATCATTATTTTCGGACGCTTCATAAACATCTACTTGATGCTGCAAGGCTTGTCCCATAAATTCCAGTTGTGTAGGCAATTGGGGACAGGCAGAAATGCTGGCTGGTTCGAGTTTAATTTTTAGATAATCCATTGTTGTTTCCACCACAAAATTCAAGGTTAGCTGGGAGAATAAAATCCTCGGCTTGCAGCGCTTCACCGCGAAACGAAAGATTTTTCAATAACGATGCGGGCGGCATCGAAATTAAGTCGAAAGCGAGGAGTTCGATATTTGCAGGTAAGTCGGCGGCGCTGAGATAAGTATTGCAGCGGTAATCGCCCCTCGGAAGTTGCACAACATCGAGTTTTTTCACGATTTCAACACGGACTTTGCTGGTAAATTTTCCAACGCGAATGTATTCGGGCAATTCGCGATCGCCAAATACTAATGTCTGAAACCGATTTCCGCGTTCAATTACTCGCAATCGCCCGGTTTGGGGGAAGTTGCTAGGACGGTAGGTACTGGGTTTTTTCCCCGTTCTACTGAGGGGTAAATCTTCGCGCGCCGTTGCTACTCGGTTATTTGTCATCGCATACCAATAGGAGTCAGAAAGGGCGTTAAACCGCTCAAATCGGAAGGATAAAGTGCCGCCAGCCGGCCATGCGGGGAGGATGTAGCTATTACCGGAAAGGGGCGTTAAATCTTCTATATACCGAGGTCTGCTGGTGTCTTGGCCGGTAAGGCGATAGGGCGATCGCGCCCAACCTAAAGCATAGGCTAGTGCATAATTGCCGATCGCCCCTTCGGTATAGTAAGTATCGGACAATTCCCGCGAGGCAAAAAACACGGGTTCGGCGCACCAAAGTTCTATCAAGCGTGCCGTGGAATGTGTCAAAATAGAGTTGGATCGGTTTTGAGTCATAAATTAATAAGGATGGATTAAGAATATGGTTGCAAGTCAAAATTCCGGCTATCTTTCTCCAGAAGATTATCTGCAATTAGAGGAAACCAATTCGGTTAAACATGAATACAGGCAGGGCGATATGTACGCAATGGCAGGGGCAAGTAATACTCACGTGCTAATTACTGGAAACCTGTATGTGTTGCTGAGAAATCATCTGCGCGGACGAGGTTGTCTCCCATATATTTCTGATACAAAGGTTCGGATTGAGAGGATTAACACCTATTACTATCCAGATATTGCGGTTACTTGCGATCGCCGGGACAGAGAGTTTAGCAATTTCTTGCGCTATCCCTGTTTGATTGTGGAAGTTTTATCTGAGACAACAGAAGCTTTCGATCGCGGGGACAAATTTACCGATTACCGAAATTTAGAATCTCTCCAAGAATACGTACTCATCAGCCAAACTCGAATACAGGTTGAGTGTTTTCGCCGTAATGACCAAGGACAATGGGTTCTCTATCCTTATCGAGAAACGGATACAATTCATCTGGCTAGCGTGGATTTTTCCTGCGCGATCGAGGATTTGTATGAAGATGTAGACTTTTCTCCTATTTCTTAGTTTTAGGAAGGGCGAAACTCACATTTTGCACCATTCTCAAGAACAGGCTTTCCGGCCTGTTCCACAAAGAGTAGATTTTCTCGCTTCACGAGCCCCTGATCCCGTTCGTAAAAGACTTATTGACAATGGTGCAACATCTCAGCGAAAGCCTTTCGCCCCTACAATCGCTATTCTTCGGATTTTTTACCCTTTCCTTTCTTCCCACCTCCTTCACTCTTCACCTTCCGCCAAGGTGCGTAGGATTCATCGAGGCGTTTGAGGAAGGTTTCTTGTTCCGCTAGCGACCAATGGCGATCGACATCGGCAACCAGCGCATCAAGTTCTGCTGGGGAAAGCTGCATCGAAATACCTCGTTTATTTGTCCAACTGCCGATTATTTCCTGAGTTGCATCTACTAAAGATGCGGTTTTTAAAGGATGTTCTAGGGCGGTATTTTGGGCTTTCAACTTGTCATAAACCCTTTGGACTAATTCCAGGGAACTCGGCAATTCAGCAATACCGCCAAATACACCGAGAATTTGATTGTCCATGCGTCCCACGCGGCTGGAAACTGCACCGTAACGAGTGGTTAATAAAATGTTGCCGAGGGTGTAGCGCAGTTCGTCAGCGGTGACATCTTTGAGGGTGACAATATCGAGGAAGTGAACCCCAGGTTTGATGTAGTCGCTGGTGTTGAGACCTTTAGAAATGTCCGTTTTCTCCCCTTCTTCATCTCGAAGCCTCATCGTACCATTTTCATAAACTGCGTTCAGCGTTCGCTCGCTAATTAGTTCTGTAACTGGTAAGATACTAAACGCGTCCTCTGTCCAAACTCGACTTTTCTGTGCGCCGATATTATCTCCTCCTTTCCCTGCTGCGAAGCCGTACAGAAAACAGTCAATGCACATTGCACACGGATGATTAGTGTTCAAAGAGCAGACATGATTTTTACCGTTGTCTTCAGTAGTGTGTAGCAAGTCATGCGATCGCAAAAACTCTCGTCCTTTCCGCCTTTCTGGTGCAACTTGTTTGCGTTTTGTCATTACCAGCCGAGGAATTGATTCGGTATCTTCAATGCCAGCTTGCACGTATTCATTACACATCGGTTCGCCCGTTCCCTCTGTCCTAAAAATGGTTTCCGATTGCGTGGTACGAAGGACAACAATCCCGATGGTGCGGCCTTTGGGGAAGTTTTCGTAGCTAGGTGCGAGGAATGGTTGCAATTTTGCGATCGACATTTTGAATTCTCCTAGTTGTTTACAGATGTTGATTCAGATTCGGTTTTAGACTTAAGTTCTTGACGCGCTTCTTGTAAAAAAAACAAGTAGGCAGCTTCGAGGGTTTTGCTATCAGTTAGCAGTCGTTCGGGACGCGAGTGATAAACATCCTCAAACAGTTGTTGCAAAACTTGATAAAACTGCTTGATTTGTTCGTATTTTGTCGCACCCGCCCCGTGTTCTCGAATGCGATCGAGACGGTTGTGATATTGCTGCACTAGGGCGGCAAATACCGTGTCCCAATCCATATGAGATTTTCGCGATCGCACAGCTTTGATAAATTCCGAAAACGGTTCTGTTTGGGCAGTGCGGCGGAAGGAACTGCCCCGCAACTTGGCAAATTCGGCAATGTGTGCGGCTTGCTTGAGATAGCTAGAAACGCGATCGTGTTCTTCTGACATGAGACTCCTCAGTAAAGTATTCAAAGGTTCTTTTATCCGAGACCAAACTGCCTCCAAATTGGGGTCATCTTGTTCCCGCAGCAGCCAGCGCAGCAGGACGTAATAGAAACTCAGGGGACGAGTTGCCGCCCGCGCCAAGTCATACAAACAGTCATCTTTTTTCTGAATACTTGCCACCGAAATAGCTAGCTTTCCGATACAGCGCAGCCGTTCTAAAACTTGCTCAGCAGTGACTGCCGTGCGCCGTTCTTCCTTGGATAAATGACCGTTTCGCCGATACTGGCCGCTGCCTAATAGTGGCTGCAAAGATGACGGAATTCCCTCAACTTTTCCAAAAAAATCCCAAGTTGGTTCGACTTCCAGATTGGCACCCAAAACAAAGGGAAAACCCAAATCAAAGGCCAAACTCATTTCCAACGCCAATCTGAGCGATTTTAGCAACGCCAGGGAGTTATTAACTTCTCCCCACAGTACGGGAATTGTCACCGTTGAGTTGATAAATTCAGGACGTTTTGGCAGTGCCAAGCCAACCATTTTGTTGGATTGAAAGACTATCTCGTTTTCGCGGTAAAGTTTAATTTCGTCAACTGTTACTGTCCCATCTTCATTTTTGGCTGCGGTATTTCTCATAAAATTTTGCCAAATTATTCTGAGTTCAACACTCGATCCTTTTGGCAGCGCAAAGTGAAGATATAGCGGGTCTTGTTTGACAGAGTTCGGGAAATTTGCACCAACTGCCATCAACTGATAACCCAATGCCGATAAGTTATCTGCCCGCCGTTTGGGTTCAGCAATCATGCCGCCGGGAAGACGATTGGAAAAAGCTTGGACTTTGGTTCCCGGTGGCATTTTTGGGGAACTCAATTCGCCGATTTGTAGCGATGTCGTCCCCAAGGAACAGCGCTGGCGCGGGTTGGCTTCAATGTAGGCTGTGAGTTCGTTAAAGCCTTGCCAGTTGGCTGGTGTGGAAAAGTTTAGCAGTTGCCGAACGGCATTTACCAATTCTTCAGATACGTCTATCTCTTCGGCTTTGCCGCGCAGTTGAAATGAATCTTCTAAGGCGGCAAATACCTTTTCTAGCTTCTGTTCGCGATCGCCCTCAATGGATTTAGCCGCAAACAAACAGCGTCCGTACTGGGCGTTAAACGGTTCCAATGCCGCCCGCTGTTCAGGAGATAATCCGACTTGCGCGGCAATTCGATCCCAAACCTCCTTGGGGCTGAGTTCGGCTGCCCGATAGCTGAGGTAAGCGGTTTTTAGTCCTTCAGAAATGGCAAATTCATCGGCATTGGAAACTGGATGCAAGCCGACAGCAGCGGCTGCGGTAACGGCATTTTCTCCAGCATCTCCGCCATATTTGTCAATATCCTTGGCGACTTTTTCGACTTTGTAACCGCTGGCTTTTTTTAGCAGTAACTTATCTACTTCGTCTAAAGTTGCTTCGGGGTTTTGTTGGATGGCTTGCGGGTCGATTTTGATGCCGTCTTTGGTGGCGTTCACGAGTTGTTCGACGTTGCTGCTAAAGACACGATCGATCTTTTTTTGCCATTTTTTAGCAATGATTAAGCTTAAATCGCCGTCGGGAAAGGCTGATCCGACAAAAATTTGACCGTTGGGGTCGATCGCGAGAGTATGCAAATTGCGATCGTGCAAAACCTCTTCACAAGCTGACAGCAATAGCGAAGTCAGATAACCTCGGTCTTCGGAAAGAGTGACCTGAAACAACTTACTGTCACGCTGCAATGCAACTGTTAACTCATTTTCGACTTTGCGAATGCGTGTTTCTTCGTCAATTCCTAAGTCAAATAAGTCGCCCCCAATCAACATCGCGGCCCAACGTTTGATATTGGGGTCTTCTGGTAAAAAACGCATTGGATCGCTGGCGTTGTGGCCGGAATGGCGTTCTATCAGGCGGCGGACGAGTTCGAGTTCTGACTCGGTTTGGGCGAATTGGGCAACGCAGGCGCGATCGAGTTGTTGTAGCAAAAAAGGGCGATCGCGCGCCAACGTCTTAACATTGCGTCCGTCGTCTGCCAGCTTATTCAAATCGTGAACGGCAGTCGCGGCCAGAATACAAGCGCGTTTGTCATCGGGAACTCCGGCAATTTTGCTAACCGTTAAAACGAACTGACAAGCCGAATCGAGGTGTTCGGCAAGGGTGCGTCCTTGGCGAGTGCCATACTGTCCGTGATTGGTATGCAGTTGGTACAGTCGGGGACGAACTTCTGCAAAATAGCGATCGTCTAAAGTTGTTGTTTCTTCGTCAAAAAGCAAACTTTTTGTGGACATAATTTTGCCCTAATATGTTGATTTTTATGACTTATTTGCTGGATTTTAACTGGCTGTTATTCATTGTTTTTGAGAAATGTATTCAGCAACTTGCTCGATGTAAATCGGATAATAGATTAAAGCAACTTGAACGGAATTAAATAACATTACATAATCTATTTCTAAGTACCGATGAGCCAAAATGTTACGCAGACCTGCTGATTTTACTAATTCTTCACTAACTTCAGGTGTAATAATTCCATAGCTTCCAAGCTGAACAAAAGATTCTCGATTACTATCCGAGTTAACCTTCATTCCACGGGTCAGAATATGCTCGTTAATATCAACTGCTGCCTGAACTATCAACTCCATTATTCTTTCTGAGATTATTTTTGAATCGAAGCTAGCTAGATAATTTTCCAGGCTCATCGATTCAAAACGTCTCAATTCGAGCAGATACTCTCCAATAAATTTGAGTCGGGTTAAAACTACTGTTTTCTGAATACTCATACCGACCTCCAATCTTTGAGAAAATCATCAATACTCTGATAAAGTTGACGTTCCAGTTCTTGCAATTCCAGATCGTTCATTAGATGAGTTTTGACAAATTGCTCAAACTGACCCGATTCTTGTTCATAAATAAGTTTGCCATCACGAGCAATAAAATTGGCAATCAGAGGGGAACAGCGATTCAATTCAACGACATCAATTTCATCGCTGTTAATGCTAAAAGCTTCACCCAAAATCCCAGGAACTTCAAACCATGCAAAGCCTCGATTATTGCAAGATTCTTCCCTAAGCTTTTCATCGTAAAGTGCGGCAAAATCCCAATCACTTTTTGCGTGAGTATCGCATCTGGCACGAGAACCAAAGAGAATTAGCATTTTGAGGTAAGGAATTTGTTCGGGAAGTTGTGAAGCAATTTCCTGAAGTTCAGTCAGGGTTGGGGAAATTTGGAGCATAGTTAACTTGTGTAGGGTAAACAAATTCGAGGACGAGGACAGCAAATTTTCTGTTGTCAGAATAGTTTGTCTCTAGCACTCTATCTTTAGAGGGGTAGAAAGAGAAAAATTCCTTCAAACCCCCTGACAAAATAGCATTACATCCTATTATTGAGGTTCAGCAATAGTCGGTATTCGTGCTGTTGTCCGCTCAGGCGACGTTTCTCAAATTGATAGCCTTGCTTTCGCAGAATGTGCATGGTTGCTGAAAACCGATGGCTAACACTCTCGATTAGCTCATTGGCGCTATGCCATTGCCCATCGGACATCAGCCGAAGCATTTGATTCGGAAGATTATCTGTCATGGTTGTATTTGCGTAGGTTTACAACCAGACCAGCCATGCTCTATTCTAAGAGTTAAGTAATTTAAACACGGGCGAGCTGGCTTTATGTCTGGCTTGCTTTTTACTCTACCATACGTTTTGGGTTAGTACAGCGATTAAGTAAAATTTTTGAACCGATCGATCGCTTTCACGCTAAGATAGATACACAAATGCCTTTCAGGAATTGAAAGAGTACCGCGATCGAGACAATAACCTTGTCTTTCACACAAATACCTATTAGGGCTTGAAAGCCGGAGCTAGCCTCTGGCTTTTTTTGTTGGCTCTAGAATTTGCACGGCAACATTTGCGATCTATGAGATTTGTAATTGCACTAAAATTATATTTACATTAAAAACCCAATCTGTCAAGTATGTATTTACACTTTTGTTGAATGCCCCGCAAAAAAGAGACAATTACACTTTCAATTCCGACCGGAACCAAAGAGCAGCTAGAGGAGATCGCCCTTCGCCTCGGTATCAAATGGGGCAAAAGTCCCAGCGTATCGGGGTTATTGGTCGCGATAGCCCAACAAAAAATCGAAGTGGGCGAACCCTTTACCCTAAATTCAGTGCAAGTACAATCTTTGAACAAAGCCGTCAAATTCCTCAACGACTCCGGCGAAGTCGAAGCCGCCCAGATCGTCATGGCATTACTTTTGGACAAAGCCAATCTGGAAACCCCTTTCCGGCAAAAGTTGCTCGAACAAGTCAACCAAACTGCCGAAGCGTGGCGGCTTCGACTCAATCAACTGATTGACGATCGCCAACCGTTCAGGCTGTTTTACCAGTCAGGCAAAGACAAAGTGAGCGAATTTACTGCCCGCAGTGCCAAAATTCGCCTCTACGACAAGCGCCTGTACCTAGAAATCTGGTGCGACGATGCTGACTCCAGAGAAATCCCGGAATTAGCTCACAATCGGTGTTTGCGCTTAGACAAGATTGTTAACTTGTTACCTGCAAGTGAAAAATGGCGCGAAACCATAGACTATCTAGAAGTACACTTACACTTAGCCAGAGGATTGGCTGGGAACTATGAATTCAAACCGGATGAAGATGTGGCAAATGAAATGGTGGGAGACGTGCGCCATGTAGTGAAGCGGGTATCCAGCCGATTCTGGCTGTTCCGAGAGGTGTTTCGGTACGGCAAAGACTGCGTGATTGTCTCGCCCCAGAATGTGCGCGATCGCTTCCAACAAGAACTGATCGACCTCTGCCGCCAGTACAACATCGAAATCCGCGATTAGAGGACTTGGAAGTACCGAAAAACACACAGAGACTTAAGAAACCGGGTTTTTTCCGAGATTAAGGGTTTGAATCCAGTATTTTGGTAAAAACCCGGTTTCTGACAACCCGCGATTAGATCAAAAAAAAGCAGCCTGTAAAGGCTGCTTTGACAAATAAACCGTTGTTGAGTTAGAGGAGAAAACTTTAAATCGAATTCAAATTACCGCTGCTTCCACTCCTGCCTGAGTTTCCACTATTTTTATCTACCGCTGACTCACCTTGCCTTCAGAACAAAACTTCAAATCCCGATTAGAATGCTGCTGAAAGTTCGTTGACCACTTTCACTCGGCCTCTGAGTACCGCCCGCAGCAAGCGGTTGACGCAGCCTCTGTCTTCGTCGTTCAGAGAGTCGTCGAAGGTGGCGGCCATCAAACCGTAGCGATCCGCCAGAGTCAAAACGCCTGTATCCGTTACAGAAGCGAGGATTTCAGAGATAGCGCCGGGGAGGAGTTGTACGGGGTGCATGGCAGTGCGGTTGAATTCGATATATTTATCATCTTCTGGTTTCCTCAAAATATCGGTGATATTAATGAGGCCGCGAATGTGATTCTCTAGGGTGAAAGCCAGTGATCCGAGTAGAGTAAATGTGTGACTTGGGTCACAGGGTCGCAGGTTGCCGCAAGCAATTCTATCGCGCGCCGATTTTTGGGTAGGACGTGGGGCTGACGGCATTTCGCTAAAATGATCGTTAATCCCCCAACCAGTTTAATTTTTACCCCCGTACCTAAAAATGCTTGACTTTCTCAACCCTCTCTTGGGCCGCAAGCCCGATCGCATCAAAGCCAATGTGGAAATCTATACTTGGCAAACCTGTCCCTACTGCATCCGCGCCAAAACTTTGCTGTGGTGGAAAGGCGTAAATTTCACGGAATACAAAATTGATGGCGACGAAGCGGCTAGAAACGCAATGGCCGATCGCGCTAACGGACGCCGCAGCGTACCCCAAATTTTCATTAATAAGCAACACGTAGGCGGCTGCGATGACATTCACAAACTCGATGCAGAAGGACAGTTAGATCCGCTGCTAGCTCAACCTGCAGTTTAAATTAGTTAGTTCGCGATCGCACGGGTGGTCAGAAACCGGGTTTTTTACCTAGGGCTGCAACGAAGTATTTCGGAAAAAACCCGGTTTCTTGGATCGCGATCGCACGGGTGCTCAGAAACCGGGTTTTTTACCGATTCTAGGGCTGCAACGAAGTATTTCGGAAAAAACCCGGTTTCTTGGATCGCGCCGTGCGCCGAAAATTACAAATCTTTGGCAAATTTACCTAGATTGTCTTGCCGCCATTTAGCATCCGATCGCCTGTCTGTTTGCAATTCTAAGACGCGAATCCCGCTATTTGGCAAAAAACTTAATTTTTGTTTGAACTGTTCCCAATCGTCTATTATCTCGTGTTCCACGCCGTAAGTTGCACACAACTGAGCAAAATTGATATGCTGCGGCGTGGCAAAAAACTCTTCAAATGGCGGGTCAAATTTAGCAACGGGCAACATTTCAAAAATTCCCCCACCGTTGTTATTAATTAATATGATTGTCAGATGACCTATAAATTTATTTTTAATTAAAAAACCGTTTGTATCGTGCAAAAATGCTAAATCTCCTGTTAGCATGATGCTGCTTTGATTGCGGTGAGAAACTCCTAAAGCTGTTGATAATGTGCCGTCTATGCCGTTAGCGCCGCGATTGAAAAACGGTTTGATTTCTAAGTTGTTCGGCTTCCAGAAAAACTCTACATCTCTGACGGGCATACTGTTAGCAATAAATATCGGTGTTGCGGGTGGCAAAATTTGGGAAAGCAGCCAGGAAACTTTGGGCTCGATTATGTGGTTAATTGTTGATATTTTTTGGTCTATTGTTTGTCTGACTTGGATTTCGGTGTTGTGCCAAAGTTGGAGGTATTCGTTTGAGGGTGAGGTTGGAACCCCCCCTAACCCCCCCTTGCTAAGGGGGGGGATTTGAGTTGACTCGCCCTTGTTTAGGGGGGGGACTTGAGGGGAAATATTAGTGGTAGCAGTGGTTAGAACCCCCCCTAACCCCCCCTTGCTAAGGGGGGGGACTTGAGGGGAAATAGCAGTGGCTAGATGCTCTACGGAGGTTCGCAGGTGCATTGTTTTGCCGTGTAGCGGATCGAAGTTGTGCTGGCTGGGGTCGATTATGTAGCGTTTTGGTTGGGTTTTGTCTAGCCAGTTTCGCAGTTCTTTGCTTGTGGGTAAGTCTCCGATTTGAATGGCGATTTCTGGGGTTAATTTATCTGCTAGGAAGCGGTTTCGCAGGATTAAATCGTAGGTGGAAATTAGATGGGGGTTTAGTTGGGCGTAGTTTCTGACTGGGGATAGTCCTTCTGCTAAAACTGGCCAGTTTAATAATTGAGAAATTTGACCGATCGCACTACAGTATTTTTCGGCAAATTGGGGCTGTGCAACGCCTGCAATAATAATCCCTTTGCTGCACTTTTGCCATTGTTGCAATGTACTTTCTTCTCCCCCCCTTAACAAGCTGGGGGGGGTAGAGCTTTCTCCTGCGAAAATGGGTTCTAATCCTGCAAAGAATTCTTCGGGATTGAACTGTGTTTCTAAAGCTTCTACGGCTATGTCTGGAACGGGTACAAGCGGGTCGCGAAAGGGGATGTTGAGGTGGACGGGGCCTGGTGTTGGAAATTGCGATCGTTCCCAAGCATACACGATCGTCTGCCGCAGATAGTCTAGCATTCCTCTGGACGCAGAAGGTATCGCTAATTCGGCTTGCCAGTTCGGATAATTGCCGTATATTTTAACTTGGTCGATGGCTTGTCCGGCGTGACAGTCCCGCAGTTCGGGAGGTCGATCGGCGGTGAATATTAGCAGCGGAATTCGACTTTCTCTGGCTTCTATTATCGCAGGATAAAAGTTGGCAGCGGCCGTTCCCGACGTACAAATTAGTGCTGTTGGTAAACCTGATTTTTTGGCAATTCCTAATGCAAAAAAGCTGGCTGAACGTTCGTCGAGTACGGGCAGAGTTTCTATTTTGTTGTTCTGGGCAAAGGCTATTGTTAGCGGTGCAGATCGCGAACCGGGACAAATGACGGCGGTAGTTAATCCCAACCGCTGCAAAGTTTCTGCTAATACGGAAGCCCAGACGGTATTTGTGTTGCGAAAATCTATTGGCATTGCTAAATCTGAGTAGCTCAACTCTGTATTGTGCTACGATATTATACCCAAATAATTGTCAGGATACATTTTTATGATTCTTGAGGCGGTTGTGCTGAATGTCAAATCTGGCTGTGAGGGGGATTTTGAGATAGCTTTTAGAGAAGCATCGAGTCTGATAGCGTCTATTGATGGATATTTATCTCACGAACTTCATCGCTGCACAGAAGTTCAAGGAAAATATTTATTATTGGTGAGATGGGAAAATTTAGAAGCTCATACAATTAGATTTAGAAGTTCTGCTGAATATCAAGAGTGGAAAAGAATGCTTCACCATTTTTACGATCCTTTTCCCGTAGTAGAACATTTTGAGGAAGTGAAAATTAATTAACATGACTTAGGATCGGGAATTAAATAATTTACACTCTTGAAAGTGGGGAGTAGGGGTTGGGATCTTATAGCCCGCCCTTTCTGGACGGGCGGGACGCCCATCCCACAAGAAGCATCACGCATTGTAAGTTATTTAATTCTAATTCCTTACGCATTCCAACCAAAGAAACCGGGTTTTTACGGAATATTCGGGCTACAACGCATCTATTCGTAAAAAACCCGGTTTCTGGGAGCGGATTAAAATTAGCTGAATTAGACTAAAGCATTTAAAAGTGCTTGTAATTTGAGCTGAATTTCTGCTAGTTCTTTTTCTGGTTCCGAACCCGCCACAATACCAGCACCAGCATAAAGTATAGCCCGATCGCCGTCGATTAATGCCGATCGAATGCCGACGGCAAATTCGCCGTTGCCGGTGCGATCGATCCAGCCGATGGGTGCTGCATACAGAGAGCGATCGCAGCTTTCGCAGCCGCGAATTTGCTGTAGGGCAATATCTCTCGGTACGCCCGCCACCGCTGGCGTTGGATGCAGTTGGGATAAAATCTTTAATAAATGAATATCGCGGGGAATTTTAGCCCTTATGGGCGTCCACAAATGCTGAATGTTTGACAGTTGCAGCAGTCTCGGTAGTGGAGAAAATTCGGGATTGATACCGAGACTCGACAGGCGATCGACTATAAAATCAATTACCACTAGATGTTCTCGAATATCCTTTTCGCTGTTGAGTAAACCTTTGCCTAAATTTGCATCTTCTGCTTCTGTTTTTCCCCTCGGTGCGGAACCGGCTAAGGCATCTGTTACTAACTCATTTTTGTGAATGCTGATTAAGCGTTCTGGACTGGCACCGATGAAATTTTGACCTTTGCCGTTACTGGTAGAAAATACGTAGCAACCGGGATAAGTAAGGCGCAAGTTATTTAACGAATCTATTAAACTGAAAGGGGTTTGGGAAATGACATTTATTGCTTGGGACAAAACAATCTTGCTGAAATATTGAGAGTGGATAAATTCTAAAGCGGACTTGACGGATGTTTTAAATTGAGCGGCATCATTCACAGGAATTTGTTGGAAAAATATCGAGCTGTTTCTAATAGAGGTTATTTTTTTGTAAGGTGAACACGAAATTTTATCAAATTTTTGCCAAATATTATCCGTGATTATTTTAACATTTATATCTCGGTTTATAATTGCAGTGGCAACAATTGTGCAGCTATCTTTCAGGCGAGTAATCTGCCATTTTGGTAAAAATATGGTGCCAGGGGGAAAGTAAGAATTGGTGGCGACATTCTCATCGAAAAAAGCAAAGCTACAAAAAAAGTGCGGCCCGCTGAAGGGCAAGCGTTCCGTACCGATGGTAATTGTTCGGGCAAGACAAGATTGAATAAACTTTTGAGCGAGGGTAAATCGCTCGCTTCCGGCTACTGTTAGATGGATGGCCGAATCTAGGGCGGCGATCGCAAAACTGTTGCCGGAAATCGGGTCTCTTTTTTCAAAGTAAAAGTGCCGCTGGCAAGGTTCGGAAATCTCTTGAAGTACAACTAGCGGATCGAGGGGGGCAATCTCCTGAGAAATACTAACTATCTTTGTTTGATCTTTGTCGGTTAAAGACTGCTGGCAATCTAACAGAAACTGATGCAGTTGATTGCGGTCTTGTAAAAGATTAGCGCGGTGCGGTATTACTGTCATGAAAGCGAGAATAGCAGATTTGTCACAAAGAGTGCGGTTTTGTCCCGCTAGAACCCCTATTTCGATCTAAGCACGGGAGGGCGATCGCAAAACACGACCTTTTGAGTTTCCCTCCCTGTTTGGGCTCTGTTGGGGAAAAAAACCGACCGTCGGGCGATCGATCGAAACATTTAGACACAAAACTTTAAGATCGATCGGCTAAATTTCGCAAAAGTCGATCGCCCCTGCCGAGGTTTACACACGGGCTACTTGCGCTGTTTGAGTACCGCCACAGCCTCTGTGTGGATGCCCCCCGCCCACTCAACCCGATACAGAGTAGAGTTTCTTCACCAATAAAATTGTAAAATTACTACGCTGCTATCAATTGCATCAAGTTTGTGTAATGACAACAAAGTTAATTGAACGTCCAAATAGTAAATTGTGGCTGGCGGCAATCAAGCCGCCCATGTACAGCGTTGCGGTGATTCCTATTTCAGTAGGAACTGCAATTGCTTTTGCCGAAACTCAAACGATTAATTCGTCAATTTTTTCGACATTTTTAATTTCAGCCATTTTGATTATAGCATGGCTGAATCTCAGCAATGATGTATTTGACTCGGAAACAGGCATCGATAAAAACAAAGCACATTCCCTAGTTAATTTAACCGGAAATAAAGCTTTAATTTTCTGGCTGGCAAATCTGTTTTTAGCAGTCGGAGTATCGGGAATCTGCGCTATTTCCTGGTGGCAACAAGACCCAACAGTAATTTTGCTGGTAGTTTTGTGCTGTGCTCTGGGTTACACGTATCAAGGGCCTCCGTTTCGTCTGGGCTATCAGGGTTTGGGGGAAATCATCTGCTTTTTCACCTTTGGGCCCCTAGCCTTAGCCGCTGCTTATTACAGTCAAACTCAAACTTGGTCTGCCACTAATTTTGCGGCTTCGGCAATCGTGGGAATTACTACGAGTATCATCTTATTTTGTTCCCACTTTCATCAAATTGCGGACGATTTGGCTGCGGGTAAAAAATCGCCAATTGTGCGACTCGGTACGAAAAAAGGTGCCCAGTTGTTGCAGTGGTTGTGCGGCAGCGTTTATGCTTTGACTGTGCTATTTGTGGCTTTGGGAATGTTCCCAATTTGGACGCTGTTGATTTTTGGGAGTTTGCCATTTGCGATCGACCTTTGCCGCCATGTCACAGACTATCACGACCAACCGGCTCATGTCAGCAACTCTAAGTTTATCGCAGTTACGCTGCATTTTTCGAGCGGATTGCTGCTGGCGTTGGGATTTGTTTTGTAGATCGGGCGATCGAGAATCACGGTAAAATGGAGGTATGGTTTGTTAAGTTGAGGGAGTTGGTGGAGTTGGGTGACTTCTCAAAATCTTGTTGAATTTAGCAATCCGTACCTCATATTGAATCGTATATTTGTATATGGAAAAATTTAATAATTATAACTTTCACTATTCCTTAACGGGCAATATTAATCAGCAGACAATTCTATTTTTGCATGGATTCACGGGCAGCAGTCAAGACTTTGGCAACGTCATTCCCTTACTTTATAACAGTTATTGCTGTCTAGCCGTTGACCTTCCCGGCCACGGAAAAACCCAAGTCAGCGGCGACGAAAGTTGCTACAATATATCAAATACTGCCCAAGCATTGATACACTTATTAGATGATTTACAAATAAACAAATGTTTGTTGTTGGGCTATTCAATGGGCGGGCGATTGGCACTTTACATGACATTACATTTTTCAGAAAGATTCGAGAAAGTAGTGTTAGAGTCAGCTTCTCCGGGATTGAAGACAGAAAAAGAGCGATCGCACCGCCGGGAAGCAGATTTACAGCTAGCACAAAACCTGGAAAATAGCAATATTAAAGATTTTTTATTAAACTGGTACGATATCCCTTTATTCAAATCTTTAAAAAACTCTCCACACTTCGACAAACTCATAGAAACCCGCTTAGCAAACAATCCTTTAGAATTAGCCAAATCCCTCCGCAACATGGGAACCGGCAACCAGCCCTCTCTCTGGGAAAAACTCGCACAAAATCAAATCCCCATCCTCTTGCTAGCGGGAGAATATGATGATAAATTTACAACTATAAATACCGAAATTGCTAAATTGTGTCCGGCTGCTAGTCTGGAAATTGTACCAAAAGCTGGCCACAACATCCATTTTGAAAATATTGATGAATTTGTCGCAGTTGTGAGACAATTTTATGATTAACAGGACTTGAGGCCAGAAACCGGGTTTTTTACAAAAATACTGCATCCCAACCTTTAACTGTCGTGAAAAACCCGGTTTGTTTGATACTTATGCGTAAATCCTAGATTAACTAAAAAACTAATGCTTTATCAATTCGAGTTTCGCACTTATCAGCGAAAATTTAAGCGTCCCTTGCAAACAAGTCACGGCATTTGGGATAATCGCGAAGGAATTATCCTGCGACTTGTGGACGAAAATAATCGAATTGGTTGGGGAGAAATTGCCCCTTTGAGTTGGTTTGGTTCCGAAACTTTTGAGCAAGCTTTAGATTTTTGTCACCAGTTGTCAGGTAATATTTCATCAGAGATGATTTTTGCTATTTCCGCCCAATTGCCGGCTTGTCAATTTGGCTTTGAGTCAGCACTAAACGAGCAAAATTTACCCCCCCCAGCCCCCCCTTGCCAAGGAGGGGAGAAAAGCGAAAATTTAACTTACCTTTCCCAAAAGGGGGAGAAAATGCAAAATCGGTTCAGCGGTTTATTGCCAGCAGGTGAAACAGCTTTGCAGGCTTTGCAAGTTCTTTGGTTAGAGGGATATCGCACGTTTAAATGGAAAATTGGCGTTGCTGCAATTGAGGAAGAATTAAAGATTTTTCAGCAGCTAATCCAAGCAATGCACAATTTGTGCGATCGCGAAAAAGCATTTTTGCGGTTAGATGCCAACGGGGGACTCAGTTACTCGCAGGCTAAAACATGGCTGGAAGCTTGCGACAAGGTAAAAGCAACTCCCGACTTTTTCGCAAGCATTGAATTTTTGGAACAGCCGCTGCCCGTAACACAGTTTCAGGAAATGGTAGAATTGAATGCTATTTATGCAACTGGGATCGCCCTTGATGAATCTGCCGCCAACCTCGATCGCATTCAAGAATGCTACAGCCAAGGCTGGCGGGGCATTTTCGTCATTAAACCTGCGATTGCTGGTTCCCCATCCCAACTGCGAAAATTTTGTCAAACTCACAATATAGACGCTGTTTTCTCATCAGTATTTGAAACTCAAATCGGCATACAAGCAGCATTAAATTTAGCAACACAATTGTCTTTAAATAATAGAGCACTGGGCTTCGGCACAGATTGCTGGTTCGATGACAATCATTCGATTTTAGATTTTAGATTTTAGATTTTAGATTACTCCTGGGGCTCAGAAACCGGGTTTTTTACGAAAAGACGCGTTGCAGCCGACAAATTCGGTAAAAAACCCGGTTTCTTTGTCGGAGTGCGTAACTCCTGTAATTGTTTTGAATCGAGAAACTTGGTGAAAGCATCTATGGCAACAAATCTAACAGTAAATATCCTGGATATCGCGTCTGGCTTGCCCGATAATTGGCTGATCGGTTGTGACAGTCGCGAATTTGCCCGAATTGTCGATCGGCTATTTCAAGAAATCGCCCAAAATCCCGCACAAAAAACACCCCCAAAAATTTGCCTCGCCGAACCACAACCAGTGCAATTTCTGGCGAGTTTCACCGCCGCCCGCGCCGCCAAATGCCCGATTTTTCTGTGCAATCCCAACTGGGTAAAACCAGAATGGGAACAAGTCTTTGATTTAGTCCAACCAGACATATTTTTAGGACAATACCCGCTGCCCGACAATCCCCATATCCCAGTCTGCGAAGGCGGACTTCGTTTGTATAGCCGCGAATTCCATGCGCCGACTAAAAGCAGTTTTGATACAATCATGATTCCCACCGGCGGTTCTTCAGGGAAAATCCGTTTTGCCATCCACACTTGGGAAACACTAACAGCATCAGTACAAGGTTTTCAACAATATTTTCAAGTTGACAAAATCAACTCTTTTTGCGTTTTGCCATTATACCACGTCAGCGGTTTAATGCAATTTATGCGTTCCTTTACTAGCGGCGGACAACTGGTAATTCAGCCATTTAAAGAATTAGAAAATGGTAAAATATGCGATATCGAACCAGAACAATTTTTCATTTCTTTAGTTCCAACTCAACTGCAACGGCTGCTGCAAAACCCAGATACAGCTAATTGGCTTGGACGGTTTCGTGCTGTACTTTTGGGTGGGGCTCCCGCTTGGCCGGAACTTTTAGACACAGCTAGAAACTATCAAATCAAATTAGCGCCCAGTTACGGCATGACAGAAACCGCCTCGCAAATTGCTACACTAAAACCCGAAGATTTTCTCGCGGGCAATAACAGTTCCGGTAAAACTTTACCCCATGCTAAAATAACTATTCGCAGTGTAAAAGGCGAAATTTTGTGTTATAATAAAATCGGTCATATTGCGGTAAATGCTAAATCTTTGGCGTTGGGTTATTATCCTGAACAATTTGGCGATTCCCTGCGGGATAGCTTCGCTTCACGCGAATATTTCCAATTAGACGATTTGGGATTTTTTGATAAAAATAACTGCTTAAATATCGTCGGACGCAGCAGCGACAAAATTATTACAGGCGGAGAAAATGTATTTCCGGCGGAAGTCGAAGCCGTTGTGCGATCGACTAATTTAGTCGCGGATATTGCTGTAATTGGCTTGCCAGACAAAGATTGGGGTCAAGCCGTTACGGCTATCTACGTTCCCGCTAATTCCGAAGTTACTGTCAAAAATTTGCAAGCGGCAATAGAAGATAAGTTGAGCAAGTTTAAGCGACCGAAATATTGGGTAGTCGTCGAACAATTGCCGCGCAATTCTCAAGGCAAAATCAATCAAGAACAATTGCAAGAAATTGCGATGTGTCATCGCCGGTGAATCGATAGTATTAACCGGATTTGACAGTAATTCCTGTCGGGGCGGGTTCACCAATATCTACAACACCAGCGAGAAATCTCACAAACCCGCCCCGCCCAATTCCCAATTGCCAATTGCCAATTACGACAAACCTAACAGCCTTCTCGTCCTCTCCGCTTCTTGTCTTTGAACGTCCACAAATTTCAACATTCGGTAAAGTACCTGTATTTGGGGCAACTTAATACCTGCTTGCTGCGCCACCCGTATCGGATTACCAAAAATTGCCTCAACTTCCAGGGGCCGCGATTCATCATAATCGATTTTCATGCTGGTGCGGTAAGGCTTCATTTTCTGAGTGTATTCAAGCATTTGTGGGATAAAGTCATCGGGAATAATGCGATCGCAACTTTTGGCTCCCGCTACCACTTCCTCCATCATTTCCTTAACTAAAATCAGAGTATCTGGATTAGCCATCAGTTCGTCAGTTCTCGCATCCAACACTACAGACAACCCGTTATAAGGAATATTCCAAACCAGCTTTTTCCACCTTGACAGTAGCAAATCTTCGCTCATTTTAATAGGAATATTAGCACGTTTAAAGTCCGCAGCAATTTTGTGCAATCTATCAGTAATACCGATGGGCTTGTAGTCTTGGGCATATTCTCCCAGGGTGATAGTGCCGTAATCTAGGTGGCAGATGTGACCTGGCCCAACTTTATAAGAACAGAGAAAACACAGCCCGCCAACCACTCGTTCTGCACCGACAATTTTAGCTACTTCCGGTTCCGTATTCAATCCATTTTGCAATACTAAAACCGCGCCGTTATCCTTTAATAAAGGAGGCAAAATTTTGGGCAACAAGTGATTTTGAGTTGTTTTCAGCGCTACAATTACTACGTCGCACTGAGGCATTTTGTGCGCGTCGCGGTAGGCGCGGACGTGGGGGAGGGTGAAGTCGCCTTCGGGAGACTCGACAATCAAACCGTGTTTTTTGACGTAATCGTAATCGCTGCGTAGCAAAAAATTGACTTCTAAACCTGCTTGTTGCAGTCTAGCACCGTAGAATCCGCCTAAAGCTCCCGTGCCCACAATGGCATAATTGCGATTTGACATACTATCAACAATTCAGAAATAATTATCAACAAAACAGAAATTTTACAGTCATTCCCTGTTATTATTTAAAGATAGAACTAACCTGAAATATCAATTTCAAATTTCCTCATCCACTGCATCAAGTCTTCAGATAGCTGTTTTCGAGTTCTGCCAACTGCATCGATGCAGACGTGCTTAGTAAGAGCTTTAGCAGCGCTTCTTCCTGCAACTTCGCCAGAAAATACTTGATAGGCAATTTCAAATTCATCGCCAGTAACTTCTTTGGGCGTCAATTGAATCATCAGCCGATCGCCCGCAAACATTGGGCGATAAAAATCTACACTAGCATGAATTATGGGAAAGGCAACCTCGGAATTGCTGAAAAATGCTTTGAGATTGATTCCCGATGCTGCTAGAGATGCCTCGTAAGCTTCGTGGCACATCGCCAAAACGTTAGCAAAGTAAACGACTCCAGCAGCATCGGTATCTTGAAAGCGAACAGTGCGGGTGTAAGTGAAAGGCATTTGAGGTAGTAACGGGCGATCGCAAATTCGATCGCACTTTTACCAACCATCATATCGGTAAACCCGCACTTTTGGAGAAGTTGTCAGCTAAGTAAGTAGGCGCTAATTTTTTATATTGTAAAATTCGCCCTCCTCACTCCTCCCCCTGATTTCTTAACCTTTGTTCTTAATCAACATCACGTCTATAATCTTGAGGGCAATATCTTCGGAAATCCCCAATGCACTGTAAAGATCGTTCAAAAGTTGTTCTTCTTCTTCTGAAACCTCGCCATCTGCTAAAGCGATATCAGTTGTCACAGCAAAAACTGTTTCTTTAAGTTCGTCAGGAAGCATTGCCAAAGCGGCATTAAACAGTACCTCCACTCCTTGCCGTTGCATAATCATCAGCAGGCGATCGAGCATTTTTCTCATCACGTCATCGGGATAACTGCGGAACAGTTGCATCCGAGATAGCGTCATGCTAATCGCTTTACTTTCGCTGTCATTGATGTAACCGTCCGCTGCTACGGCAATTAGCGCGATCGCCGCAAATGATTCGGCCGGCCCTAAAGTTACTTCCGTTTCTTGGCGAGTCTTCGATACTTTATCAAATAAACCCATGATATTTTCCTCTTTATTTAGTGGTGGATTTATGGAGTCAGGATGGGTTCTGGCTCTGGAGGTTTCTTGGGAGATTTTGATAATTATATCAAATTTGGTTAGTTATTTATTATTAATAAAATTATGAAAAAATTAAGAATTTTTATTTTGCCCTTCGGCGCTGCAATGGCGGGTTTATTCAGATCCTGAATTGCCTTCCTATATTTCAGGTAAAACTGACATCTTCCACCCTTCTCAAGAACAGGCTTTTCGGCCTGTTCCACAAAGAGTGAATTTTCTCGCTTCACAGGCCGAAAAGCCTGTTCATAAAAAACTTATTGAGAAGGATGTAACATCTCAGTTAAAACCCGCCATTACAGCGCAGACGATCTACTTGTCAAAAAGGGCTAAATCTGCTTTCAGAAAATCAACAAACTGCCGCGCAGTCCTGCCCGATCGCCCGTTGCGACGAGTTGCCCATTCTTTAGCGCGGTGTTCCAAATCCTCAGCAGCGAGTTTGATTCCAGCAAGTTCTGCCAGATGTCGGACAATTGTTAAATAAGTGTTTTGATCTGCCGGTTCAAAAGTTAAAGTCAAGCCAAATCGATCGCTAAATGAAAGTTTTTCCTGCACAGTATCCCAAGCGTGAACCTCGTCTCCATCGCGGGGGCGAGGCCTGTCGTCAAAAAACTCTCGAATTAAATGCCTGCGGTTAGATGTGGCATAAACTACCACATTTTGAGAGCGAGCAGTGACATTCCCCTCCAAAACAACTTTCAGAGCTTTAAAAGCATCGTCATCTTCCTCAAAAGACAGGTCATCCACAAAAATAATAAACTTTTGAGGAACTCCCCGCAACTGCTCGACAATTAGCGGCAAATCTTGCAAATCCGATTTAGATACTTCAATCAAGCGCAGATTGCGAGATCCAAATTCATTTAACAGCGACTTCACCAAAGAAGACTTACCCGAACCGCGGCTGCCGTACAGCAAAACGTGCAAAGCCGGATAACCTGCCAGCAAAAACTCCGTATTTTTCACCAAAGCATCCCGCTGCCAATCGCAGCAAACCAACTCTTTTAAAGTTATGCGATCGGGATGCGAAATAGTCGCCAACTGCCCTCCCCGCCACGCAAAAGCGCGATATTCGGCAAACAAACCCGTGCCAAACTGTCGGTAATAAGCTGCCAAAGATTCCGTAGCGCTCGACCATTTTTCCAGTTTCCCGTGCAAGGGCAAATCTCCCGGTTCTGCTACAGTTTCCGAATGCCAAATCGGAGGCACTGCGTCAAGTTGACCCGCTACCCGCACCCACTTGCTCAACTGTTCGCTGCTGCATTCGTAAATATTTTGCAGCACTTCTAAATCATGTCGGGCGGCCTCCACCAAAGCGGGGGGCAAACTTGCAAAATCTGTTTGCTGTGCTCGGCGAGAAAAGGGGTTTTCGTCTTTGAGAATTTCCCAAATCAGAGAATCTTTCCAGCTTAAATTTTTAGCAGCCTGAAGTTTGAACCAGTTCCCGTAAGCTACCTGACATTCCAAACCGCTGACTTCGCTGTGGTGAAGGGCTTGCAGCAAATCGAGAAAAGCTTGACCTGCGGGGCTTTTGAGAACTGATTGATACAGCAGCAGGGATGCTGCTTGGCGCTGGAGATAACGGATTTGGGCGATCGCACCAGAAGTTAGGGCTGACATAATGGCAATTGTATAACAGTTACATATCCTGACTGGCTTTAATAAATTTTCTAACAATTCGTGACACTAATTGCAGGCCGCGCTGTATAAATTTAGATGCAAAGAGTGAAATCGGGAGGATTAAAAATGAATTTAGGTACAGCAGCGGCGATCGGCTACGGCATTTTAACACTGGTTGGCGGCATCATGGGTTATATCAAGGCCAAAAGCCAAGCCTCCCTCATTTCGGGCTTGATTAGCGGTTCCCTGCTAATTTTTGCCGGCACCGCACAGCTTATGGGACAAAGTTGGGGTTTAACATTAGCAGCAGCCATCTCCGCTGTTTTAGTAATAGTCTTTATTGTGCGCCTTGTTAAAACTCAAAAATTCATGCCGGCCGGAATGCTAATTTTAGCTAGCTTAGCGTCTTTGGGCGCGATCGTTTACGAAATCAGCGGTCAATATCAATAATCATTCGATTTTAGATTTTAGATTTTAGATTTTAGATTTTAGATTAACTCCCCAGCCTTGAGTGGGAAGTTGAACTAAAGTCTAATTTTTTTATTTCCCTGACTTAATTCCGGGGCTTGTATCTATTTTTAGCAGGACTTACGCAAAAAGTGGTTTGACGCGCTAATTATAGCGCTAAGGTGCGGTGTGCATGGAGCCGTAAATAATTAATTAGCTTCTGTGTAAGTCCTGTTTGGGTGAATTCAACAGTTAGGGGTCAGTAATTAGTAGTTAAAACACTAATTACTAACTCCTAATTACAAATTGCCAATTACTAATAACTAACCACTAATGATTGATGACTGCATCAATATACTGCTGAACTTCCCTGAGTTGCTGCCGCTGGCCTTCAATCCAATCTTTTTCCGCCGCTCGCTGTTGGGGCGTTTCTTTCTGATACCGCGCCTGCTTCTCTAAAAAATTATTGTAGAATTTAATCGCTTTTTCAACTGTTTCAATTGCCAGTTTCAGACGCTCCTCAAAAATTGCTAAAATCACATTTTCCAGGATTAAGCCAATCACTTTACAGCACTCTTCAAAATCGACCAAGCTGATTCCCAGATTGCTTTTATGAACCAGAGTTTCTACAGGTTCTTTTAGCGTTTCTTTAAAACTCTTCATATAAGAATCCGGCAAATATTTCAGGGGTTCCGTAAACTTCGATACAATCTCCCCGCCTATTGATTGTAGTCGCTCTCTAAATTTAGACTGACTTTTTAGGTCAAAGCATTCAATACACAATTCAATTTTTTCCATATCAATAGATTGTAATTCTTTAAAAATTAAACTTAGTTCATTCTCCATAATTAAAATCACTCGCTCTGCCTGGAAATCAACTTCATTCCGCAACTCTTTGTGCAAATTATCTTTTTCAAAAAAACCAATAGTATCTCTTTGAAAGACTTGAGGGTTTTTATCCCACAAAAACCAATGATTTTTTAACTTGCTTGCCTTGTCGCTCCAAGATTTGCGAACTTTAGCAACAGCATCATATTGGCCCTGTTTTCCTAAACTGCGAATTCTCACATCGCATCCGCTTAGTTCGCCAATTTGCTCCCAGACATCAACAGGCGATGCTCCAGCAATTCTCGGCTTGCTATTCCAGACATCCTCAGCCTGAGATACATCTTTGAAACATACCTGAAGTAGCCCTTTGAGCCTGATGGCAGATTGCTTAATTTCGTCAATACAAGGTTCCACATCTAAATTGAGTTGGGTAGCTGACTGTTTAATCTCCACGGATTGATATTCGTCTGCCAACAATCGATCGCTAAACAGGGTAATAGCCTGGAATACCTTGAGATACTCATTCATTTACTTTTATCCCTCGTTTCCCTAAACAGCATACAATACAAAACATCTGCCTTTTTCAATGGAAACTGAGCCACAACATGGATTATATATTCACCCCTGCAACTCAGGCGCGACTCAATAGTGGCAACCTTGTACAGCCTGCTGCCAAAACTGGAAAATTGCTCCCGGTAGCTAGAGATCCGGTGACAGGGGAGTTTGTGGAGCTCGCAAAAATTTTTTATCAATCAAGAAGTGAAACTCTATCCTCGCGGGGAGTTATAGCATTGCTCGCACAGTTAGCCGGAGGTGGCCCCATACAGCCGCTGGTAGCTCCCGTGTACGTCACTGTGGCGCCGTTGCAGGTTGCTCAAACTCATCAGGGGTTTCAAAAAATATACAGAATGCTTAACTGTCTGAAAATTAATTTAGCAGTGATGCAAGCAACTGCTGCTGTCATTGGTATGGGCGCTGTATCCAGCACAGTTTTGTCAGCAGTAAACCTCAACCAAGTATTAAAAATTCGAGAAGAGGCAAAGCACCAGAAGCTAAAAATTAAAGATGGATTTATCGATCTCAGACACATCCTCAAAGATAGGGGAGTAGAGGTGATCCAGCAGATTTTTAAGGTGGCTCACGACTCAAGTTTTGAAATGCACCGCCAGAAACTGGTTAACGGTTACGAGATTTTTTCTAAGGCTGTCAAACGCTGTCAGTCAGCCTTGACAGTCCCCGATATTAAACTTCGGAATTCCGAAATTAATAGCGGGCGGGATATGCTGTTTCAGGCTTTAAAAATTTATGATAATTCTAGTTTGTTGGAGGGGGTGTGTTCTGCAGGACAACTGAGGCAAATGGAATGTGTTTGGGCGATCGAGCAGGCGATCGGCGTCACGTTTCACTTGCAGCGGGCCTACGATACGGTGAGCGATCGCCTGCTGGAACTGCAATCAAAAATTCGTCAAAATATTCTAACTGTTGTTAAAGGATGTCAATCCGAACCCGAACTAGATTTTTTATTTCCCGAAATTACTAGGATTCTCGGTCATGATTTAAGTGTAATAGAATTTTGGCAAAATGAGGTTGATTGGATGCAAACTTTGTCTCCAAAAGAGCAGCACCAGTTAGCTAGTTTAGATAAACTCAGCGGCGAGAGTTTAAAAAGCAGCGTGTACACTACATTCGCGGTATTAGCTGCGGAACCTTCACTTTATGAAAGTTTAAAGCAAAAGTCTCACTTTCTATCCTTGCGCGACCAGCTAACCTTCGCTGTGTCGCCGGAAATCCGCCGGAGATACGAATTTTATGTCAGCCAGCAGGCGATCGCCACTGGCTATCAAGCTTTAGCGGCCTCGAATTGGCAAGAAATATCCGATTTAACTGTGGCTAACCTCTACTACTTTTTTCAAATCCGAGAGAACTCAACTGAAAATTCTCCAACTGAGGACGAATTAGAAACGCCTTATTGGCACTTTCCCCGAACCTTAAAAAATGAGCTAAATTATACCAATTAAATGACCGATGACTAATGATATCATGTACGATCGAGCGATTAAAAGGGCGGGTTTTTGAGATTGTCAATTATTGGCAGATATTTTTGGTGAACCCGCCCCTACCGTATTATATTATGTCGGTCAATTAACCCTGATTCCTGTAGGGGCGGGTTCACCAAGATATTGAATAGAAACGGGAAAATCTGTAAACCCGCCCCGGCTTTTAATCACGGTCAATCGATCGGACATGATATTAGAGGTAATCGACCGGAATTGATAGTACACCAGTTCCTCAAAAGGATGCAACTGTAGGGAAATTCCCAACCATTATGCAGTAAGTCATTCCCATCTAAAATCTAAAATCTAAAATCTAAAATCGTATTACCTCAACCACAACTTAATAGTATTATCTTTAGAACCGCTAGCAATAGTTTTGCCATCGGGACTAAAAGTGACCACATAAACCTCATCGGAATGTCCCGTCAAAGTATTCAGCAATTCTCCAGTAGCAAAATCCCAAACTTTAATAGTTTTATCCTTGCTCCCGCTGGCAATAAACTTCCCGTCCGGGCTGATAGCAACCGAGACAATATCGTCAGAATGTCCCTTGATAGAGCGAATTAAATCTCCTGTTTCGATATTCCAAATTTTAATACTTTCATCGTAGGAACCGCTAACAATTGTCTTGCCGTCCGGGCTAACAGCAACCGACCTCACCGCGTCGCCGTGTCCCTCAATAGTTTTGAGCAGCGCCCCTGTGGCGACATCCACAACTGTAATTTTTTTATCCTTAGAAGCGCTAACCAAACTTTTTCCATCGGGAGTGAAAGCAACAGAATAAACAAAATCTGTATGGTCTGGAAAACTCAGAATCAAACGGCCAGTTGTTGCATCCGAAATCTTTGTGGTTTTGTCTCCGCTGGCACTAGCCACAAGCTGTCCGTCGGGGCTGAGAGCAACAGACCAAACAGAAGCAGTGTGGTCGAGACTGCGAATCACTTGCCCTGTTTTCAAATCCCACAGCATGACTCGCCAAAAACCGGTTCCCGTCGCCAGTTTAGTACCGTTTGAGTCAAAAGCAACCGACCAAATAGTGGAGGAATCTCCTGGAAAAGTGCGAATCGACTTGCCTGTAGCTAAATCCCAAATTTGGATGGTTTTGTCTTTAGAACCGCTGGCTAACATTAAGCCGTCTGGACTGAAAGCAACAGACCCAACTGCATCGGAATGCTGAGCGAAATTTTTGACTTTGGCGTTCTTCCACTGCAGACCTGCTTGGCACTGTTCTTGTAACTCCCGTGCGGAGGAATAGGTGCTGGAAGTGTCGGCAATTGTTGGTATTTGGCTGATGCAGCCTTCATAATTGCTGGCTGTATAAAGAGCTTCAATTTGATTGAGCTGTTGAGATTCTTTCTGGGCTCGCTGCTGCCATTCTTGCCACTTGAGATATCCGTAAATGCCGCCGATCGCAGCTAAGATAGCCGCAATTGTTGCCCCGGCGAGATAAGGATTGAATTTGCGAGTTTCTTTGGGGACAAGTGCTGCTGGGCTGGCGATCCTCTCCGTTGGCGCAGCCCCCGTAGGGGCGGGCTGCGCTAACGAGAAATCGGTTTTTCCGTTCAGATTTACTTGCGGGGATACCGCCGGACTTGCCTGCAATTCCAGGTGAGGGGCGCTACTCGGTGGTGGCGAATTGGGGTTGCGGTGTCCCTCCAAAACTGTGGAGATCGCCTTGTACAATTTAGCAAATAAAGATTTAGGAATGACTAATTCTTCGATTTTCGCGGCATCTTCGTCGGTAAGGCCTAAAACTTGCTGCAAGCGTTTTAATTCGTCGCGAGTTTCCAGAGAAAAGGGATATTCTTGCTGCATTGCTTCTTGCAGTGATTGTTCGTAGCGTTCGCCTTTTTCCCTGTATTTCCGGTAAGGGTTCAATACCTCATCTTCGATCGCCTCTGCTTCTTCTGGCAGCAATTCCAAACTGACGCGCAGTTCATCTAATATTCTCCGACCGACGACTGTAATATCACCCCGGCTGCTGCTGCGCCGATCGACTTCTTCGCGATATATTGTCAGCTTGGGAATCCGCGCCCGCGAGCGATCGCCAATTTTCCTCAAATCGGCTAAAGCTTCCGCCGCCGACTGGTACCTCTCCCGAAAATCGTAGCGCACCATATTGTCCAAAACATCGGCCAGCGCTTGGGAACAGGTGGCTAAATGCCGCCAAACAATTTCGCCTTTATTAGAATTTTTCAAATCCCGCAGTTTCGGCAAATCGTAAGCCGGCAAACCCGTCATTGCTTGGATGCCAATCATTCCCAAAGCGTAGATATCGCTGTTGAGTTGCGGGTTGTATTGAAATTGTTCGATCGGCATATATTCCAAAGTGCCAATCCGCACAGTTACCGGCGCTTGTCTTTGAGCGATGTGAATTTCTTTCACCGAGCCAAAGTCGATCAAAACTAACTTGTTGTCGGAATAGCGGCGGATTAAATTTGCCGGTTTAATATCTCGGTGAATTACGCCCTGTCCGTGTACGAACACTAAAATTTCTAACAGTTCCTTCAGCAAAGGAATCATTTTTTCTTCAGTTAGAGGCTTGCCCGGTACAATCTCGGTTGATAGCGAGTGACCGGCAACAAAGGATTCAACTAAGAAAAATTCTTCATTTTCTTCAAAATAAGCGAATAGCTGAGGAATTTGGTCGTGTTGACCGAGCTTTTCTAGAACTTCTGCTTCTTTTTGAAAAAGACGGCGCGTAGTATTAATTAATTTCGGTTCGGTAGTACCGGGACGCAGGTGCTTGACAAAGCACTGCGGTTCTCCGGGACGGCGAATATCTTTGGCCAGATAGGTTTGTCCAAATTCTCCTGTTTCTATGACTTCAATGATTTGATAGCGTCCATCTAAAAGTTGGCTCACCATGATAATAACGCAGCCTTTTTTTGGTTGATTTTCGCAAGAAACAGTGGCAATTTTGAGTCAGTTGTATAGCCTTTTTCAGGTAAATTAGGTATTCCTGGGCATTGGCAAAACAGGGCATTGGGCATTGGCAAAACAGGGCATTGGGTATTCGGAATAGTTGTTTCTTTCCTTCTTCTTTCTTTCCTTATTCCGACTTCCATCCGACTTCTTCCCTCGGACTTTTTTCCTTCTGACTGAGATATTGCACCATTTTCAATTACTTGTTTAGGAACAGGCAAGATGCCTGTTCCACAAGAAAAATCATTCTTTGTGGAACGGGCATCTTGCCCGTTCTTGACAATGGTGCAACATCTGAGTTCTGACTTAGATATTGCACCATTCTCAATTACTTGTTTAGGAACAGGCAAGATGCCTGTTCCACAAGAAAAATCATTCTTTGTGGAACGGGCATCTTGCCC
>NZ_JAUBRP010000015.1:104135-105434 GCF_036701935.1 Microcoleus sp. M2_D5
TTCCACAAGAAAAATCATTCTTTGTGGAACGGGCATCTTGCCCGTTCTTGACAATGGTGCAACATCTGAGTTCTGACATACTTTATCTTTTCAACATCTGCAAAGCTTGATATCCCAAAAAGAAAAAACCCAAAGCGCCGAGTACCGCTATCGTGTTCGCAAACACATCGACTGTAAAAAATTCGCCCATTGCAATATCCTCTGAAAACTGATATCTATCCTCGGCTTTTCGGTCGCTGTCTGGGTGAGGGGTCTTGCCCCTCGGTGCGGGCGAGCCGAAAGATGCTCACAAATTATAGCAAAAGAGGCGGTCAATCGATTTTAGATTTTAGATTTGAGATTTTAGATTGAAGCATTGACTTGCGCGAGATGAATCCGAGGGCTTGTATTCTGGATGCGAGGGGGTCAATCGATTGCGCGATTTGAGATTTGAGATTTTAGATTGAAGCATTGACTTGCGCGAGATGAATCACGTGGCGGGTATCCTGGATGCGAGGGGGTCAAAATAACTTTTCGGGCGATCGACTAGCTTTTTGTTTTAATATTTTTTAATATTTAGGGTGACAAATCCTGTACCGAAAATTTTAGGTCAGTTCGCTTTGATATTGTTAACCCTGCTAATCTTTTCTCTAATCGTAAGTACAGCTTACAGTAAGAATTTGCGCCGATCGGTCAAAAATGCGCCTCGAACCCACAGAAGTTCCGCGAGACCCTCACCGGAGTCCGCCGCGCAGTTCCCTAAAGTTTCGCTAATCGTACCAGCATACAACGAGGGAGAGAATATTCGGGATTGCGCGATCGCCATGAGGGAGAGTATACCGCTGACGGAGGACAACTTAGAGGTTTTAATTGTAGACGATCGATCGACAGACGACACCAAGGCGATCGGGCAAACCCTGCAACAGCATCTCAACTACCCCCAGCTTAAAAATATTAGCAGGTCAATCGATTTTAGATTTTAGATTTTAGATTTTAGAGGCGACCCCACGGATAAATGCTCTTTCTTGAGGATTTTAGATTTGAGATTTTGGATTGATTCCACGGATAAATCACCTGGCGGATACCACCTTTGAAATTCGCTTGTCAGCCGCCACCAACCAACCAATTACCTGGTTAACTATTTGTTTATCCGTAATCGTAATTTGGCAGCATTACACTTTGCGATCCTTGGGTGCCGAGATTTCTGAATGTCCGACGAAATACTGGTGGTTTGGAGGTTTGGGAGGTGCGTTAGGAATGAGAATTAAATAACTTCCACAAGTTTGTGGGATGGGCGTCCCGCCCGTCTTTTAAGGACGG
>NZ_JAUBRP010000016.1:0-39522 GCF_036701935.1 Microcoleus sp. M2_D5
AGCAGTCGTTTCCAACTGTTGTCTCCGTCCTGAAGGCAGATTCTCACGCGTTACTCACCCGTCCGCCACTAAGTATTTCTACTCCGTTCGACTTGCATGTGTTAAGCAGACCGCCAGCGTTCATCCTGAGCCAGGATCAAACTCTCCGTGTTGGATTGTTTTTTTTGGCTCGTCAAGTTCTTTCTACTCAGCACCAAGGCTGGCTTTTTTCCCTTGACTTTTTTCTCGTTGTTTGCGATATTAAGTTCAGCTCTCGCTTTTACTCTCAATCTTGATTTTTTGACGAGGTTAATAGTGCTTTAAGCTTTCAAACTATTCTTTTTTCTAGGTTCAGTTTTTTGCCTAGAGTTCGCGGTTGTTTGAACCGCTCTCTCTCTGGCGCTTTATTAATGTATCAACTCTCCCCAGAGTTGTCAAGCGTTTTGTAAAAATATTTTTGAGTTTTTTTTTATCCTATACACAGTAAGGGTTTCGACATTTATCGCCTGCTCCGGTTTCCCCTTGCTGACTCCTCTTTTAACTATGGGGTCTTTTTTTGGGGTCAAATACGGCTTTGGGGCGGACTATTTCCCGCGCATGGGTAGAAGGACTCAGTGCTTCAACATGATGGGGCTTACTTGGAGTATAGGTAAGGCAAAGTTAGAGTGTAAGGTGTGAGGCTGCATCATGGGCTTAGGATGACAGAAGCAGGCTGGTGCATGAGTCATATATATGTAACTGGTGTCTGCATTTCTTGGACTTTACTGAGGGAGGTTTGGGTCTCAGATTGAGCCGATCGCCCTCAACAATTCCTGTGATTCAAAATCCAGAAGTTGACACGACACGGTACTCTAACCCCGATCGAACTCCCAGGAATCGATCGCCCGCAAATACACTATCCTGAATGAAACCCCCAAACTCCTTCAGTTACCGCAGTTATCAGCCCTTGACGATCGAGCGCGAGTTGGTCTCCTCAACATCTACATCTAAAAAGTGCAAGTGACTCTCTTCCTCAGTATTGACAGCAATCACCAAACCTTTATTCCCCCAGGGAGCGATCGCCCGGGGTGAGGCGGGGCTGTTAAAACTCCCTACTTGCATCCCTTGACTGTTTAACACTTCTATCTGCCCCCCAACATCTGCCAACACCCATCCCCAATTAGCCACACAAGCAGACACGGGCAAACTTTCCAGGGGAATTCGCGCTACCTTGAGCGGCCACAATTTCATTAACAGCACCGCCGCTTTACCACCCTGGGGAATTCCCAGCAAAGTATAAGGCTCAGGTGTCAATAGGATCTGTCCGACGCTGGCCGACAACCGTACAGAACCCACCGGCGTGCCGCGGCGAGTGTAAACTCTAAAAATAGTTTGGGGATTTTTTGGTTCGTTGTCCGGCCAAACGGCTAAGACGTGTCGCCGATCCAAAAACATTAATTCTGGTAAATAGTGTTCTGGTAACGGCACAGTAGCGATCGGCTTCAGGGCTTTTTCCCGATCGCCCGCTGTGCTGTTTCCCGCTAAAGAATAAAAACGCAGTTCGCCGGGAACCGCTACTGTCAACCAGTTACCGTGAGAGTCAACAGCAGCTTTTAAAGCATCTGGGCCTTGCCTAAAACCCATATCCAGCAGGCACTGAGGTTCCCAAGAGCGATCGTAGAGCCAGTAAAGTTTTTGCGAAGTGAGAACGCAGCAGCCGTGGGAAACAGGTAAAATGCCGCGCACGATTTCCGGCATTAATGAAATAGAAATAGACATTTCTCCTGTAACTAGCTGTTTTCCCGGCTGAGACCAAACCTTGACCTCTGTACCTACAGCAGCATATAGATACGTTTCAGTGGCAATTAAAGCGGTCAACGGTGCAGGAAGTATCAGTGGCTCGGAGTGCAAAAGCTTGGGGCGCACAGTCCCAAGTAAATTAATAGCTGACTGTGAAGCTTTTTCCTCTTCAACTTCCAGTAAAGAGTCAGTTTCCGACTTCAGACTTTTATCACCACTGGTTGTGGGGTTTTCCCAGGGAATAATGCAGTCGCCCAATTGCCTGACAGCGGGGTCGTACATGATCAGCCGCAGAGCTTGAGCCATTTGGGAAGCACTGGCAAAACGGCGGGCTGGCAGCTTTTCTAAAGATTTTTTGACTATTGCTTGCAAAGGTTCGGGGATGGCGTCGGGAAATTGCAAGCGTTGATTCAGGTGCGCCCACCTCAAGTCTCCGGGGGTTCCCCCGAAAGGGCGGTAGCCCATTAGCAATTCAAACAGCAGAATTCCTACTGCATATATATCTGACATCGGGGAAAAAAGACCGTAAAACCGCTCAGGGGCCATGTAAGCAGGGGAACCTACGGTAGCGTCGGGAGAAATTTCTTGGTGGAGGCGAGTCGTACCGATTTCTGGCAGGCGGCGCGCGATGCCAAAGTCAGACAGCCGGGGCGACCAACCTTTGGATCCCAAAGTTAGGAGGATATTTTCGGGTTTGATGTCGCAGTGAACTACGCCTCGGCGGTGGGCGTAGTCTAAGCCTGCTAAAACTTCCATGACTAGCTGCAAACCTTCGAGCAGACGCAAGGGGCGGTCTTGTTTGAGCAGGTTGCGGAGGGTTCCTCCCTCGCAGTAGTCCATAACCAAGTACCTGCCTGTAGCTGTGTGTTCTAGAGCTCGGCAGGTGACAATGTTAGGGTGCTGCAAGGTGATCAGAAACCATAACTCTCGCAAAAATTCGCTAGTTGGGGCTTTTTGATGGCTGAGTTCTTTGAGAGCGACCAGTTGGCTGGTGAGGCGGGAGTCCTTGGCGGGAGCTTCTCGAACGCTGGCACAAAAGACTCGACCAAATTGTCCTTGTCCGACTAGCCCTAAAATGCGGTACTTAGAATGTTGCATCGGTCTAATTATAGAAAAAGCTTGAGCTAGTATTAAAATATGTAAATAATTCTGACAAAAATTCAAATTTTTGAATCGCTCGCCAGGTACAGCCTATGTTATCTCAGGTTCATTCTCAGCCTCCTTGAGAGCGATCGCACAGTCGCACCTACTAAAATCCTTGAGCTTCGGAATCACTATCAATCTTGCCGGATGCCTGTACCCGATCGGGAACTACCTGTGGCTGCTATTTTAGTCGATCGCGACTATTACAGTTTTTTCAATGCCCTCCAGAAAGTTTCTAAGGTTTTAGCTTTTCAAGGCTAAGCTGGGGAATCGGGGCGAGGAAACAGCGATAGGACCAAAACAGAAGTGCGGTTATGCCATAAAGGTTAGAGAGGCAGAAGCCGATGCTGTCGTCAAGGCATCTTAACCTTTTTGAGTGTTAGCCAAATTTTTTTGCGCTTTGAATAAGTCGATCGTAACTTGCTAAATACTGAAGTTAACAGGAGTAAACATCAATATGGTTAAAATTATTAAACTAGATCCAATTGCGGAGGAAATAGCAGTCGAAACCCGATCGAATATCCTGTCTGCCTTACTTTCCAAAGACTTAGACGTTCTCAAGGAATGCGGGGGGCGGGGAATGTGCGCTACCTGCCATGTTTACATTAAAGAAGGCATGGAAGGCTTGTCGGACATGAACCGCCGCGAAAAAAGGACGTTGGAAGTCATTACTACGGCTAAAGCCAATTCGCGACTTGCTTGTCAGGCTCAAATTATGGGCGAGGGTGTGGTTGTAGAGTTGCCTGCGGGGATGTACATTAATGCTATTGAAAATGTCGAAGCTCTGATCGGCCGCCGGGCCCAGCAAGATTTATTACACCCAATTACGGGTCAAGTAGTTGTAGAATCAGGAAAGTTAATTACTCGTTCTATCGTTACACAGCTTAATGAAACCCGCTTTCAAGTAGGACAGTATTTAGTTCGCACTAAAGAAGCTTAAAACTGATATGTTTGTATTTTAGTAGTAGAGAAAAACCTATGTTGAGCCAACTTGCGCGTTTGAGCACGGAAACAGACGGACGGTACGCCAGTGCAGAAGAACTCCTATTTTTGAAAGACTACTTTCAGTCTTTGAATCACCGGATGAGTGCTTATAAAAAAATTCAAGCCTCTGAAACAGAAATTATGCGGCAACTGGAAGCACAAATGCTGTCTCTAGACCCTAATTTATTTCGGCGGGGGGCTAACGATATGACTGAAAAGTGCCGTGGAGATATTGTGCGGGTGTTGAGGCATTCAGCGGCAGCACTGTTGATTAATGATACGGAACGATTGCGCGATCGGCTACTACTTTGGTTGCAAACTATTTTAGGCGCTGTTCAAGTTAGAAATACTGCGACCGTGACCTACGATGTAATGAAAAAGGTCCTCAAACAATATCTCACAGTAGAAGAAAGGAACCTATTTTTTCCGATTCTGGACATCAACCGCACTTTACTGGGCAAATAATCAAGGGAGTTGAGAAGTTAACGCCTATAAACTGTGCCGTTAGGAAGAGTGGCTCCAATCAACTTCGCTCCGGTCAAATCCGCCTCACTGAGAATCGCTCCCCGGAGGTTGGCTCCTGTCAAGTCAGCTTTTTGCAAGTTGGCTTTACTCAGGTTAGCTTTGGTCAAGTTAATTTCATGCAGGCAAGAATTAGAAAGGTCGGCATTGATCAGGTAGGCTAGACTCAGGTTGGCTTTGCTGAGGTTGGCTCCGCTCAAGTTAGCTTCCATCAGATAAGCACCGCTTAAGTTGGCTTCATTCAACAATGCCTCTGCCATATTAATTCCAGTTAAAAGTTTGCGGCTCAAGTCTACACCGCTGAGGTCTGCCCCACTGAGGTTAATACCGCTTAAGTGGCTGCCATTCAAAGTAATGTTTCTCAGATAGGTTTTGCTGAGGTCTGCTTTGCACATATTGGCTCTATCCAAGCAAGCTTCGCTAAGGTCTGATCCGCTCAAGCACGCGCCGTTTAAATAGGCTTGAGTGAGGTTAGCTCGCCTGAGATTAGCTTTCAACAGGTTGGCTTTGCTGAGGTTAGCGCGGGTTAAGTTGGCTCCGGCTAGGTTGGCTTTGGATAATTCGGCTCCGGTGAGCTGTGCTTCGGTCAAGTCTGCCTCTTTGAGACTCGCTAGACTTAAGCAAGCATCTTTGAAGTTTGCTCCGTTGAGATTGGATTTAATCAGATAGGCTTTACTGAGATTGGCCTGAGTGAGAACGGCTTTGGTGAGGTTAGCGGCGCTCATATCTGCACCTATGAGATTAGCATTGGGAAGAATTGCTCCGGTCAGGTTTGCCCAATTCAGATGAGATCCGGCTAGGTTGGCGCCGGTGAGATTGGCTCCGATGAGATTGGCTCCACTCAGACTTGCTGCCATGAGGTTGGCGCCGGTGAGATTGGCTCCGCTGAGGTCAGCTTTGCTGAGGTTGGCTCGACTCAGATGGGCTTTGGTGAGGTCTGCCCCGCTGAGGTTAGCACCGATTAAGTAGGGTCGTTGCTGGTGTTGGTTGAGGTTTGCCAAAATTAGAGTTGGGGCATCGCTGGAACGGTATAAATCCATCGGACTCAACACAATACCGCGCAGATTTGCCAGTCTAAAATCTCTTTCGCCGGCTGCATATCGAGTTAGAAGTTCATTGGCGTCCATTAAGTTTTAGCAAAATATTTGAGGTTTTGATTGCTTTTAAATTTTAGGAATTTCTAGAGTAAGTTATGAATTTTCTTGCTGCTAGTTATAATCAGGTTTTATTTAAATTGCTAAAACCTAATTTTTTGACTTAGAATCTTTTTTATGATTTAACTCACATTTTTGATGATACGGTGGATAAGATGACTACCAAAACTTCATTTTGACAGCTATTAGCAACAAGGTAATAGCTGTCAAATAAGTCAGTTTTTTTGGAAAAGTTGAGTGATAATAGCTTCATGGTCTTTTCCTTCTTCGACCATAGAATCTGCTGGTTGGAGGCGATCGCGCAGCCCTAAAATAAAGCGGTTGCAGTCCGAGCCCAATGATTCGCAGGATGTTTGCAGGCAGTGAAGTTCTCGACCCGTAAGCTGACTAAAGAACGAACTTAAAATACCTGCTTCTAAAAAACAGGCTGGTCGCTTAGACTTGGGGGCTGTTTTAGCAAAAAGAGAGTTAGCAATTTTTACTATTAAGAATCCATGTTCGGAATAGCTAGGGTCTAGATCAAATGTTCCCCATCCATGAGTTTTCCAACACTGCTGTAAGGACTGAAGAAATTCTACCATTTCCATTTCAGAAACTGGCTGACCGTAGTATTCGCTGACTTCTTCGCAAAAACGCACGTAGAAGTTTTTACCCCACCAGCGACCGCAGTTGAAAAGCACGAGGCGGGAGGCTTGACCTGTTTCTTGTTCTAAGCCGATATAAATGGCTTGAATCAGTGTTTCTGGGAGTGCTAAGAGCCGATCGCCCCGTCGGTTTTCGAGGAGGCCGAGTTCGAGGTCGCCTCGGACGTAGGCATCGCTGGCAAAGTAGTTTCCAGGGAGTCGGGGCTGTTTGAGTAAGTCGGCAATATTAATCATCGGGAATTGGGAATTGGGAATCGGGAATTGGAAATTGGGAAGAAAGCTGATTATTTATTACCTCGATCAATAATAATTGACTGTGCTTGGTCGAAAAATGGTTGCAATATAGCCCGGGCTTGCTCGGAAAGCAATTCTTTTAAACGAGTTTGCAGCAGATTGCAAACAGTTGCTTCAATTTTTTGAGTTTGGTGGGCTTCGACTATGCCGGAAAGCCAGTCTACAAGGCGCTGTTCGAGAAAATTTCGATCGTTGAGCAGCATAGCCATAGCGCAGTACCGCAAGACTAACACCCAGTGTTTGAGCGATCGTTCTAAGGTTTCTTGCTTTTCGTCGGGGAATGTTTCTTGTAGTTTGTTGGCTACTGGTTGGAAGATGCTTGCTTCCTTCTCTCGCAAAAATTCGTAAATTTTTAAGCGCTGAACAAGGGTTACAGCTTGACGCTTAAAAGCTAGGAGTTCTTCGCCTTTTAAAAAGCGGTTTTCTGCCTGATCCAGCAGCGCCTCAATCTCAGGGTGCATGATTTTAATTAAGTGGTAATCGGTAATTGATAAAAGGAAGGAAGTTCGGCAACGAGCAGTGTACGGGATTTAACGGATTTAACTAATGGATTTTGAGGGATGAGGAAAGAGGAGTGAGGGAAGATGGATGAGGGATTGCCCTATTTTTCATTTTCCATTCCCTACACAGATTAAAACAGGTCGAATAGGTCATCAATAGTGACTTCTGCTTGTTCAGTAATAGAAATTACTGGCAAGGGTGGTGGTAGGGGTAGGGCACCTACTTCCGGAATTCCTTCCCAAGAAATAGCTTGAAAAAAGTCTGCTACTGGCTGGGTTAAACTCAGAAGTTGACCGGGGGTCGAGCCATTTGAGGTTTCTAAAGATTTTCCCAGCCAATTATAGTGACCAAAGAATTCTTGGACAGATTGATCCAACCATGAAGTTTGACTTTTCATCTTTCTTCCTGCCTGGAGAAATCCACCATCGCACTTTCGATCGCGAAATTGGTGGGAGGAAAGGCAGGGCAGGGGATGTGCCTTTCCAGGTTGTTTACCGCAATATTTCACCGTGTTGCAGTCGATTTTGAATATCGCGGGCGTTGGCACCTTCGTTGAGCCAGAATGCTGCTGCATCAATTTTATCTGGGTTGCCAAGCAGGAACTTGCAATAGGTTTCTCCCATTGAGTAACATTGGAGTTCTATGCAGCTCAGAGGCTTTTTGACTAAAGACCCGAAGAAACCGGCGAACAAACCGGCGTATAGGTGACAAACCGGTTTGCCTACGTCGCCCAATGTGCGAGCAACTGCTGAGTCAAAGAGGTTGATGAAGATGCAGCCGTGTTTGCGATCGCTCATGTCCACTTCCCAGCGACCCCAACCTTGAGCCGTGAAAGGCCACCACCAAGTTTCTAGCAGAAACATGAGATTTGACTGGCGAATGTTCTGGCTGAATTCGGCACTAAACCATTTTTGAAAAAATTCGGAATCTTGGAGTCCCCACTGGCAACCAATAGTATACATGATGACAGAGGACGCAGGGCCGACTTCTTCTTCGAGCCCCTCCACCAAACCGATAATGAAGTCTTCGCTGGTAAAAATGTTGCGCGACTGATTCCAGTCGTCAATTGTACCCATCTGGCGATCGAAGGCAAAAAAATCCTGAAACCTATAGTGACTGTGAGTTTTAGGATGCTTTTGCTTCAGTAGCGATTGGCTGTGGGGGGAATTTTCTTTTTGGGCGGTAGAGACCATTGGCGGGTTATTCCTTTTTGGTGTAGTTTGGTGAAAATTAGACTCAAATAGACTGACCTCTGTATCCAATTTAACTTTATTTTTCTAAAGGTAGGTACAGGGTATAATTTTTGACTGTAATATAAAAATTAAAAATTCTAGGATGCTAAATTTGGGGGCTTGTTGGGAGTTCTGCCTTCGGACAACTGCTCTCTGAGTGCTGGCGAAAGTGGGTATAACCTTCAACGGCTATGTGTTATCGTTTTGTGCAAGCAGTCCACTATATATATAGGGCATATCGGGATGAAAAATCACGCTTGTATTGCAATAGGCATCAATCAATATCAGTTACTCCAGCCTTTGAGTTATGCCCAAGAGGATGCAGAGGGATTGTACGGTTTTTTGATTGAGGATGCGGGTTTTGCGCCGGAGGGATGTCTGCTGATGACCGATAGCTCGCCGTCGCTGTGGGGTCAATCTACATATCCAAATCGGGAAAATATTCTGAGATTGACCCAAAGCCTCTGCGGCGAACATGTGCAAAAGGGAGATTTACTCTGGTGTTTTTTTAGCGGCTACGGTGTCAGCTATGAAGGTAAGGATTATTTGATGCCGATTGACGGCAATCCGGCTGACATTAAGGGTACGGGGATTCCGGTTGAGTTGCTGTTGAATACTCTGAAAAACGCTCCTACGGAAACGGTATTGGTGCTGGTTGATATGAACCGCAGCCAAATTGTGAAAGCGGGGGAAACGATCGGCTCTCAAACGGTCGAGATGGCGCGGGAACTGGAAATCCCAACGGTGCTTTCTTGCCGCCCGAATCAAGTTTCGCGGGAAACTTCGGCTTTGCGTCAGGGGTTTTTTACGACGGCGCTTTTGGAGGGGCTACGCTCGGGACAGTGCATGACGATTAAGGGTTTAGACCGTTTTTTGAGCGCTCGGCTGCCGGAGCTGTGCGACCACCATTTGCGTCCGAAACAAGAACCTTTGATGGTGGTGAATCCTCCGGGAAAGGCTAATTTGGTGATTTTGCCCGATGTAGGGGTACCAACTGCTGCGTTGGCCGGACGCAACGGCAATATGACGGTTGGTACGGCTGATGGGTTCGATCGCCCGCAAATGGCGACGGCTACGGCTCGAATGGATCTGCCTCCGGCAGTTCGCAACGCTCAGGATTCGCCGGTTGAGATGCCGCCTGTGTCGCAGCCGAAGGCAGTGGTTCCTGCCGATGGGGGGGGCGATCGACCGAACTTGCAAAAGCCGGAGGATGAGCCTAACGGGGGGTCGGATAAGTCATTTTTGCAGCAGCTAGTTTTGTGGAGTTCAGCTACGGCTTTGGTGTTGCTGTTGGGTGTTTTTGTGACGAACAAATCAATTTTTATCGGTCAGCAGGAAGAAGATCCTCGATCGCCTGCTGAAAAGGCCCAAAACTCAGGAGCTCAACAATCTACTGGTACTGGGGGGTCACAGAACCAACCGCGGGCGGTGCAAGCAGGGGCTGGAACCAAACAGCCACCATCGAGCCAGCAGGTGTGGGCTGAGGCGAAAACTTTCCTCAAGGATGGTTCGGCTTCTAGTTTTAATAAAGCGGTGGTTAAGGCTCGAACGATTCCGGCTAGCGATCCGCTCTACCCGCAGGCTCAGCAGGATATTGAGCGCTGGAGTTTAACGATTTTGGATATAGCTAACGGGCGGGCTGCTCGGGGCGATTTCCAGGGGGCGATCGGGGCGGCTAAATTGATGCCGGATGTCAATAAGCCTGTTTACAATCAGTCGAAAGAGGCGATCGCTCAGTGGGAGGATCTATCCAAAGACCAGGATGTAAATATTGCTTTGCTATCGGCTGCTAAGGGTCAAATTAAGCGGGGGGTTGCCTCTTCTTACAGTAGAGGCATCCAGCAAGCTAATAAAATTGAGCCCGGTCAGCCGAAGTATGAAGAAGCTCAACAGTTAATTGGAGAGTGGAGCGAAAGTATTCTCAAAATTGCTCAGTTGCGCGGCTCTCAAGGAAAGCTGAAAGAGGCAGTTGAAGCTGCTTCGCTGGTGCCGTCGGGTACTAAGAGTTATCAGCCGGCTCAGAAGGATATCGCCAATTGGAAAACTAAGCTCCAACGCCAGCAGAAAAAAAGTTGATTTACTTGATAATTTCTCGGTTTCCCACCGGGAAATTATTTTAGCGACTGACCAACATCAGTCGTTGGCTAGATCGATACCTCTTGATACTAAAAAAAGAGACCTACATATCGATAATTTAAAACCAATAATTTTATTCGCCATTTACCCTCCCAGCTTCTGCGGGAGGGGTTTTTATATGTTGCCTGGTCGGTGCGTTTTTGTATAGTGAAAGATATCGTATGAGCTGGTTAATGAGGGTTGCATAAGAGTGGGATGATTTTAATGTTTTTGGTGGATGGGCCCATGAGACCGAAGGCGTGTATTTTCACAGCAGGCGGAACGCCTAACCCTAATCTCCACAATAATCTTCAAATTTTGCAACGCCGATTAATTAATATTTTAAATTCACGTCCAGAGTTTCCTGAGCCGACGCCTCTACAGTCAAAAAATATTTTTATAACAAAAAAGATGGCTATAAAGATAGTTAAAAAATGATAAATTAATCATAAATAACTTTTATTTAAAACATATCAAAAAATCAGTATCTTTAATTCCTTGTGATTTCCAATTAATTTTTTTAAGTTAATTTACTCAGAAAGTTGGCTAGATATAACTGCTATCTCAAGCAAATTGATAAGGCAAAATCGTCTTGAGAAATTGGCTATGCACAGTTAATTTTTTTATCGATCTTGGTAGGCTCTTAGGATCGATGGATGGAAGACTGTTTAAACTTGTACGGTTTTTAAATTACGAACAGTGACCTATCTGTTATGAATTATACAAAATGAACCGTTACTGACAATTCTCGCCGACGTGCGATCGCCCCCAAGGAATTCAGGAAACAGATTCACCGCCACACAGCAAAAAATATCTGGATTCGCAAGCTGCGAGTCTTCGTTGGCCCGGAGATGACAAAGGTGCATTAATTAACACGAATAAGGGATTTCCAAGAAAATCCAAAAAATATTTCCTTGAGAAACAAGAATAAAAACTTGCTTGCTTATTGTAGCCCCGGTAACAACACGTATGCCTGAAGTTATAGTCCACAGCCAAGTCTACAGGACGAGCTAAATCAATAGGGTGATGTGGCGGTGTCGGGGTGTTAAGAGGGGCGATCGAAGAGGAATGTTCCCGGAGCGATCGCTTCCCAATCGGGGAGTCTAAAACCTAGGAAGGCAAGGAGTTGGAGACAAGGCTGAACTTTTTGAGGTCAGGAAAGTAGCGTTAGCACTAAACTCTGCCGTATTGTGGAAATCGAGCCAAATTTGTAACAGTTCTTAACTATAAAGAATTCTGCCAAAACTGCTAGCATAGTGACACTTTTGCTAGCAAAAACAGATAAAGTAAATAAAGTTGGGTAGCTCTAGACCCCCCGATCCCCATCCAGGGGATGTTGAATCAATTTGATTCATACCAAGTGGTTTTAGAGTTACAATCGGAATCAAAGCATCGCTATTTAACTGAGTTCTTTACTTACTTTTACTTTCAGCTATGAACGTGGATTTTATCAAAGCCCAAGTCAGGTTGCTACAGGGTGCAAGTTCATCGGAACGAGAAACCCTTATTAAAAACATCGGCGTCTGTGCTGGCGTGATCCGACCAGGAGAGTACGTGACTCCGCAACGGAAGCACGCTATCACTCTCTGGCTGCAAACAAATGCGGTTCGCCTCCGACTTCCCCAACTTCCTCTGGACTTATCAGGCCAAAAGCCTTAACAGGGAAGTAATCAAGAGGTAGCGACAGAATCAAAGAAATTAGTCAATCTTACCTAAAAGTGCGTTTTTATTGAGCTGTACAGGATCAATGAAACACGATTAAGATTGAAAAAATGTTTGGAGGGAAAGTTGGGCTCGAAAACACGCCTGCGGACAAGAAGCGGCCGACCGCTTTGATAGAAACAGGAAGTGAACGTCAAACCTGCTCTAAAAGTAGATTTGAGTAAGTTTCACAGAAAGGATTATTCTGCACAACTATAACCTGGGTTATTTGCTTTTAGATTTGAGATTCACGATGTAGCTGGTATTGGATAAATTTGCTATTTGTGGATCGCCTGAAAAATTATCCTATTCAATAGGTATAACTAATTACAGGGCAGTCATTGAACTGCCCTTACTTTTGAACCCCGATGCGAAACTGCTGCAAGTTACAATAAACACATCTACTTGCAGATAGAGTTTAGGTGAACTCTCATGTAAGCTGCTGCGGATCTATATTATTTGGTATGTTCGCCAGAAGGGGAGAGGGGGAGAGGATTTGACGAGCTTTAATAGGGAATTAATATCATCAAACAGAACGAGTTATAGCAATCCTTGCAGGAGTGGTACAAAAATGTAGGGATAGTACCTTTCTTTGCCTACCCCGGCCTCATGGGGGCAACCGGGCGTGGGTCTTGCCCCTACAAGAATTACACAAAGGATTTAGGATGGCTATATTACAAGTCAGCGGCTTTCTAATATATTTTTAGACAAAAATACTGTGAGCAAAAAACAAAAATTTCCTTATTTAGTTGGTTCCCGATGGACTTCACACCAAAAAACTTGGGGGTGGCGACACTTTCAAGTGGTCAATCGAAAAAACGAAGGTAAATGGGTATTTGCAGAAATGGTGGCGGCTTGCGATCCAAATGTGCGTTTTTGGCTGAACGCGGCACAGCTAAAAGACCGATCGCTCTGGCAAGCTGGATGGCAGTCTACGCAAGAATTAGAGGAATTAGAAACGGCAGACTAAAATACAGGGCTGTGAGGTAGAGTGAGGGGAAGTTCCGCCGCCTGCTGCTATCGTTCCGATCCAAACCAATACGGAGTGAGACTTTCCCGGTTTTGACAAATCTTTTACATGACTGCAACTCCTGGAAACCTTTATGTAGCAGCGTTTTTGCTTAACTAAGTCGGTGGGAAAAATCATCAGTATGTAACAAAACATTAAGTGCGGCGATCGCAACTCAATTTAATGCGTTTTGTAGGGTAGTTTCCTTTTTTCCTCTAGGGCGTGTCCTAAATTAAGCTAAATGACAGAACCTGCTAGATAAATTGCACCTAAAAAGTTTGCAGCGCGTTTGTCGTAGCGGGTTGCGATCGCTCGGTAGTGCTTGAGATTGACTAAGGTCGATCGTCCCATATTTCCAGCGGCACAGGGCGCAACCTTCCCGCGACTTCTACACTCGGCCAATTCGGATCGAAAGTCAAATTTTCCAACGTTCCATCGCTGTGAATTAAAAACGTATCCTCAATTTTTGCTCCAGACAAACTCGGATTCCAAGCCACAGCCATATTTTCTGCCAAAATATCTGAAGTAGTTGGATTCGCCACAATTTCCCGCGCCAAATATCCGGTAGTTCCGCCTTGATGGTGTTCCGCAATTGCTTGAGGATATCCGTGCTCTTCGTAAGCAGTTTTAAGCGTATCGTAAACCGCATTCAGCGTTACTCCGGGCCGACACAAATTTAGCGCCGCTGCTTCAATTTCTCTGACTTTTCGGTGCAACTCTGAATGCTTTTCCCCAAGAAAATCGAAACAGACAAATCTAGTTAAATTTGCATACAAACCCCATCCCCTCGCGCAAAATACTAACATTGCTTGTCGTCCAATTTGTTCGGCGGTTGCTGTGGCGTGGCGGTACAGCGGCAAACGCCTTTCTCCAGCAACTAATGTCAGGGCTGGATGCAAACCTCTCGCCCACAAAGCCTCTGCACCGGCTCCCGCTAGCTGATATTCTGTCCATGTGGGTTTGGCGGCGGAAAGTACCTCTGTCATCGCTTCGCTGGCTAAACGCCCGACTCGCCGGTATCGCTCTAATTCGCTTGACATCATTGTCTGTTTGCGGGATTGTAAAGATGCGATTATTGGCATTTCTTGGGAAGTTGGCCGATCGCTCATGACGTTACCGCCACCAGTAATTTCTTTGACAAAAGCTTCGCGCTGTGCAACATCAGCCCAAGGATAGATGTGCATTTGAAAGTTGGCTGGCAATTCTTCGTCCTGCAAGCGTTGAGCTTCGATTTCATCGGTGAGAACCCAAGCGTTTTCGGCGGTAATTAATATTTCTGCAACTCCGGTTTCTGCGGTTAGCAATACTGTATGGGAACCGCCGGCTGTGGCCCAAGCAAACCAGTCTGTACCGCGCAAGCGAAGGGCGATGGCTTTTGTTTCGGTTAAGGCTTTGCGGATGAATTCGAGTTTGCTGTCAACTTCTGGGTTTAATGAGTTTATCATCTGCTTTCTTGCATCTAAATTATATTTTTAGGGCGGGCGGGACACCCCACGAAGAAGGAAGAAAATTAATTATTTGAGTCAGCATTTCCTCAATCTAAAATCTAAAATCTAAAATCTAAAATCGATAGATACTCCTTGCAATTCTTTAGCTTTTTCTTCTGGTAAAGCGTCGTTGGCAAACATTCCGGCGGCGAGTTCGGTTCCTGCTAGGTATTTTAGCCGATCGCTCGATCGATAGGGCGGATAAAATTGGGCGTGCAAATGCGCTTCTGGATGGGGTTTCCCGTCTGTAGGGCCTTGAAACCAAGCCATCAAATAAGGGAAAGGACGATGCCACAAACCGTCGTATTTCAGGGTGACTGTTTTTAATGCTTTAGCGAGTGATTGACGCTGTTTTTGGGTCAAATCGATAAATGTAGCAGCGGGGGATATGGGGGCTATCCACACTTCGTAAGGGTAGCGGGCGCAAGCGGGGACAAAGGCGATCGCCTCTTCGTCTAAATAAATAATTCGCTGGTTGTCGGAAATCTCTTTTTGAATCAAATCTTGCAGCAAACCGCTACTGTTTTTTTGATAGTAATCCGATTGACATTCTAACATCCGTGCCGGCACCGGTGGCACGAACGGATAAGCGTAAATTTGTCCGTGGGGGTGGTGCAAAGTTACTCCGACTTCGACGCCGCGATTTTCAAAGGGCAAGACGTATTGAATTTCGGAATTGCTGCCAATAACTGAAGTGCGATCTGCCCAGACTTCTAACAGCAATTCCAAATGAGTTAACTCCAAAGAACCGAGGGAAGCTAGCGGATCTTGAGTAAAAACAACGACTTCGCAAATGCCGTTAGCTGGCAAAGTTTCGACAATATTTGCAGGTGCATTTTTTGCTTGCAAAGTCATCGAGGGAAAGCGGTTGTCAAACACTGCTACATCGTAATTTCCCGGCGGCAATTCTGTCGGAAACTTAGGGTTAATTGTAGCTGCCAGCGGGTTGTATTCCGGCGGCGGCATGAAAGTTCTTCCCTGACGGTGGCTGGCGTATGCTACCCATTCCCCCCGCAAAGGATGCCAGCGAAAGTGCGGGTTTGCCTGTACGGGTTCATTGCTGGGACTTACGGCGGCGATACCTTCTGGGATTGGGTAGCGGCTGTACAGTGTGAGGGGGCGGCCGTCTGGTTTTAGCAATGTTTGGGCGTACATTTTTTGTAGGGGCGGGCGATCGCGTTTAATATATGTTAGGAGTATAACTTCGTGCTTTGAGAATCCGCCCCTACCTAAAGTCGCAAATTATTTTAACAAGTTTAGGAATGAGAATTAAATAACTTAGAATGCGTGATGGTTCTTGTGGGATGGGCCTTATAGCCCGTCCAGAAAGGGCGGGCTATAAGAGCCCAACCCACTTTCAAGAGTGTAAATTATTTAATTCGCGATCCTTAGTTTGCACTACCAAGGTCAGCCGATCGTCTGCTATTGTATAACCGGCCGGAGAACTCGGATCTGGATTCAATTTAAATGCTTAGCAGCTTACGATCGCAATTCTCAATTACCCAGTATATTTATCGCTCGACCATTCGATCGAGCTTTTCCTTAACCAACAAGTCTAACAACGAGCGCAACACAAACAAGGCACCGAATCCCGAAACCGCAAAAGCTGCGATCGCCCCCGTTTGATATCCGCCCACCAGCAGCACTGCACCCGACAAAAAGACAAAACCAGTCAAACAAGCGAAAATTAGAGTTTTCAGGGCTAAATTAATGCGTTTCAAGGCTCTTTCGCTCTCGATATTTCGCACTCTAATTTGCAGTTCGCCCTCTTCAATTCGCTGCTCCAAACGCTTGAGATAAACTTGCGATTTGCTCGGCTGCCGTAACTTATATGTAATAAAACTTCGCGCTTGCCTTGCCAATTCTCCGATCGCATTTCCCCGCCCCTTGCTCACCGCAATACTCTTGACAAAAGGCTGAGCAGATGCTAGGAAATTGTAGTTAGGGTCGAGAGTTCTAGCAATGCCGTCGAGGGTCGTCACCGACTTGACAATAAACATCATTTCTGCAGGCAAGCGAAACGGTTGCTGCTCGAACATGATGTAAAGTTCGTTCTTAATTTCATTAAAAGCTTGAAAGTCGATCGGCTTATCAATAAACTTATCCAACAGAAAAGCAATCAGCCTGCGTACCGGCATCATATCCGGCATCGGCTCAACCAAGCCGATCGAAATTAAAGTATTGAGTACCTCGTCAGTATCCTTTCTCATCACAGCAAAAAACGTCTTGACCATTTGGTCTTTAGCCAAAGACTTCACCTCAGCCATCATCCCAAAATCGTAAAAAATCAAGCTACCATCTTCTGTCACAGCCAAATTTCCCGGATGCGGGTCAGCTTGAAAAAAACCGTCAATTAACAACTGTTTCAAATAACAGCAAATTCCGAGTTGATTGAGTTTCACAATATCGACTCCAATCGCCTCTAAACTAATGCGATCGTCCACCTTAATCCCTGGTGCGTATTCTAGAGTCAGCACTTTTTTAGTAGTGTATTGCCAGTAGACTTTGGGGACAATAATCTGAGGATATTCTCGAAAATTATGGCTAAAGCGATCGGAATTTTTACCTTCTTGCACGTAGTCAATTTCTTGATATAAAATCTTAAAAAACTCGTGATAAATAGATTCTAGGTCATATTTGCGCGTCCCAGGCAAATAGCGATCGCAAAAACGCATCACTTGGCGCACCGCCTTGACATCCAAATCAAATAAACTTCCCAAACCCGGACGCTGCACCTTTACAATCACATCTTCCCCGGTGTGCAGCCTCGCTTTGTGTACCTGTCCCAGACTCGCAGCAGCCAGAGGCGACGGGTCAAAATCGCGGTACAAAGCATAAATATCCTTGCCTAACTCTGATTCTACAAGAGCGATCGCCTCTTCGGAACTAAACTGAGGAACCCGATCTTGCAACTGTTCGAGTTCCTTCACATACTCAAGCGGCAGCAAATCCGCGCGAGTCGAGAGAGACTGCCCGATTTTAATAAAAGTCGGCCCTAAATTCAGCAAAGTATTGACCAACCAATGAGCGCGAATTCTTCTAGTATGAGGGGAATTATTTTGCAGCAGTGCGTCCCACCACAAAAAAAACATAAACTTTCCCGCCGCTGCAAAAATGTCTATTTGCCGTGCCAGTGGCGAATATTTAGAACGTTGCCAGCGCAGGGTTTTAGGTGCAGCTTTTGTGAGCATAATATTGGCGATCGAATTCCATGCACCGTGACAATTTTTAGGGACAATCCAGGACGCAGAAACCGGCTTGTACGAAAAGACGGGTTGCAGGCCTTTGAAACAGTTAAAAAACTCAGTTTCTTTGGTCTATACTGCGTACAATCATCTCCTGCTATACAATTATAATTAAGTTTATAGTAAGTAATGCCAGTCCTGATTAATTCATAAATAGAGGACAGTCGAACTCACTACAAACACGCGCTAATTACAGGCCAATAACCAGACATAATATAAGTTTTCGACAAAATCAGGAATCGAGAACCGGCAATTTAGACAGTAACGAGACAAACAATTCAAAACAGAGGACTTGGTAGCGTTTACGACATTCCAAAATCTCCCTCTTCTGGCCCGTCTTCTCGTTTCGCCTGTTCGCTGCCAATTAAGAGCAGCTTCTCAACCGAACTATTCTTCTAGATTACAGAGTTCCGCTGCAAATTGGGGCAGAGTCAGAGTAAAAGATGTGCGCCACAAATTCTCAGCTTCTGAACTTTCTGCCGGACAGCTAGATACATCAATAGTACCATTCAAGTGCTGCACTAAACACTTTACCAGAGCCAGCCCCAAACCCGTACCGGCAATAGCTTGGTCAGTAATGCCAGTGCCACGGCGGAATTTCTCAAAGATATGGGGCAAATCAGCCGCAGAAATGCCGCGCCCGAAATTAGAAATGCTCAGGACAATATAGCCGGCTGCCTCAGACACTTCCAAAACTACTGCCGTTCCAGAAGCAGAGTATTTTCCAGCATTCGTCAGCAGTTCCAGCAGTATCCGATTGAGAATGTCCGGGTCAGTTTCCCAGCAAGGGGCCAACTTGGGCAAATCCACCTTCAGAGTCAATTGCTTATCCGCCCACTGTTTTTCAAAATCCCTAACTAAATCTTGAAATAAACGGTTGAGATCGATTTTGATTAGAGAAATTGGGACTTGCTGAGGCTCAAACTGCTTGAGGGCCAGCAAATCGTTAACCAGAGCAGTTTCCTTAGAACACTGCTGTTCTAGAATGTCGAGATACTTAGTCCGATTCGCTGACGGCTGTTCAGCTTGTTTGAGCATCAGAATCGCCAGCTTCATGATTGTTAAAGGGGTACGCAACTCGTGACTCAGAGTGCTGAGAAACTCGTCTTTAACCAGCTTCAATTTCCGCATTTGCTCTAGCTGATTGGCAGATTGTTCGTACAGTTTCCCCTGCACGTCGAGACTTTGCTGCAACTGAGCGTTTCTGTCTAAGACTGCGGTTTGCAATTCCTTAAGCGTTTGAGTTTGGATCATCATCTTGCTGGCTTGAGCGCTGACTGATTCGAGAACTTCTAGTTCTTCCGGGTTCCAAGTGCGCGGCTTCGAGTGCTGCAAAACCAAGAAACCCAAAACTGTTTCGTGGCAGCTACCGCCCGTGATGGGAACCAGCAGCAAGCCGCGAATGCCTTGGAGTTTCAAAATTTCTCTGGCTACTTCTTGTTCTTTGGCGATTAATTCGCCTGCGTCAGCGAGGGCTAGGGGTTTGGGTGCGCTGTGGAATGCTTGGTGGCACAAGTTAGATTCTGACAGCCAAAAACCTGGATAGTTATTTGATTTTGCGTTGGGGATTTTGGATAGGGAATTAGCCGTTTTTTCCTTGTTTTTTCTTCTGGATGTTGAGCTTTTTTTTTCGACTGCGCTTTGTGTTATTGCCTGTTTATTTGGATATTTTTTTACAACCGATTCGCAAACTAATTCGACTTTCGCTTTGGGAGTTTGATTGGGGGAGCGAGTTGTAAATAGAGGATCTGTATATTTCAATAGGAGGATTTGGCCTCTATCTACTTCCAGGGTATCGACGGTATTTTGAATAACTTGCTGCAATATTCGATCGACTTCTGAATTGGGGTCGTCCGAGGCAGCAACTAACCTGAGTAGATTTTTGTATTTAGCTTGTTGCTGTAACTGTTCGTTTAAGCTGGCAATTTCTTGAGTTTTTTGAATGTGAGAAATCGCGCTGCCGATCGCGTCTGATGCTGCTTCAAGGCGCTGCAGATCGGCTACCGACCAGTCGTAAGGTTGCGACTTACCAACAATCATCATGCCATTTACAGCCCCTCCAAATCGCGCAGGCCCTGCTAAAATTGCCCGAAAAGGCAGCGGAGTCACAGGGGAATTGGGCGATGAAGCTGCCGGAATATCAAGATAGTCGGATATCGCCACTATCTCTCCGTTTGCTAGGACGTTTGCCCAAGCGGGATGTTCGAGTGATATGCTAGGCGGTTTTAATTCTGTCGTTTGGGGGTGTTCCGGTGCTTGAGTGGAACCCGCAACATCGGCAACATAAGGGAGATTGCTCCAATTTTGCCAGTAAGCGTTCGGATGTACTACTTTCTGGTCAACCACAGCAGTGACCACACAGAAATCTGCCCCCCATGCAACCCCCAAAGTATTGGCTATTTGCAGCAGCAGGAGTTCTCGATCGAAGCTGGTGGTGAGAATTTGGCAAATTTGTCGCCCGATAAGGGCAGGATCGACCTGGTACTGCATAAGACGATCCAGAAATTTTTGGACTGATACTGGTTCTGGGATTTGCGGTAAATGCAAAGTGCAAGACTCTGACGGCGATCTGTCGATCGAAGTAAAGTCTTGATTTCCCCGGCGATCGCTCATGGCAACCAAACCTTTATTCTAAGATGTTTGAGCCGACTACCGCTGCAACAAATATAGAACCTCTCCATAACTGTCGGCTTAACCATTATGAGTCTGCTTTCTGTGTTTGTGGAGCCGATCGGCCGGTCGCTCGATATGTAAAAATATACCCATATCTGACCGAGTTATATTTTCCTGTTTCTTATCCTTGGAGCTGTACGGGATGAACTTTACCATCCTTTACCGGACGACTATCAATCCCATTCCCGCTAATTTTGATGGTTATTAGTAGTATGAAGTTTTTCTAGAGACCGCTTAGTGACACCCCTCTCCTCACCCTGTGATGTTTCCTATTTAAGTTTGCGATCTTAAAAAATTTTTATTTTGATACAAATGGGTCGATCGAGTAACGCCGATCGCAAAAATTCAAAATCCCCAAATTATCACTCATAACATAGCTGAGAGTTTCCGAGTTTTGACTCAAAAACTCATTTTTCACAAGACCTAGAGCAGCATGGCGAACTCTAGATTTAAATCTATCCGACTTACCTGCTTACTTATTTTGTGCTTCCTGTTGGGCTTTATCGCTATTTTGGCGGTAAAGTGCCGTCCGGTTCTGAGCCGTTGTGTAGCGGGGATGCTGGGAAGGCACGGCGGCCATCAAATCGGAAGCTTGCTGCCACTTAGCAGCTACGATTAACCAATCCTCGCGAGATTGAGCGGTTTTGCCGTCGGTGGCTGCTTGTTCGGCGACTCGCACTGCTTGTGCAAAAGAGTCAACAGCAGAATTAACAGTATCCTTAGAAATTTTCAAAGCAGGTTTGGCCACCGAGGAAGGGGCAGTGGCAACTGCTTGGGTGCTGGCTTGTGTGCTTTTTGGCACTTGGGAATTGAGTCCTTTGTAGATGGCGGCCGCGGCGGCGAGCAACAGCACGGTCAAACTGATGCCGCCGACGATACCGCGCTGAAATTGCCGCGGTTCCTGCATCGATCGAGGTACAGCCATTCTCGGCAAAGCCCGCTTGCTGGCGAGAGCTTGTCGTTCGTGATGGTTGCTCAGAGCTAAACGCTTGAACAAATTCGGCTTTCTGAGTTTAATTTGTTGAGACCACAACAGTTGATTTTCCGGATCGCGGCTAATTTCTTCGAGCCACAGCAGTTGGTGTTCTCGGACAAGCCGGCTGTTGATGTTGACTCGGCGAATATTGCGGGGCGAAATGCGTTCCAAAATTTCTCGGACTCGATCGACCAAACTAGACTCTTCGAGCAGTTGGGGCGTTGCAGCTTCGCACAGCAGTTGCAGCACCCCGTCTGCAAACACGGCTCGGGCCCTTACCCCTACCTGTGCCAGCTCGTCATTAAGGATTTGAATAATCGATGCAACCGAGCCCTCGCGAGCTTGTCGAGCAATGTCATCTATTGGATTTGCCATAAAACTATCTTGACGCTTAGCAATCTGTTAATTGTTAACCCAAAGTCTCGGATCTAATTTTTACTCATACAGGTTATCACTGACACTGCCAGGTTAAAATGAACAGATGCAAATCTTGCATACCGATCCACTTAAAATTATCACCACAGCATCGAGCGAGGCTAACAGGAAATAAACTATGGGTAAAGTAATTAGCGGTCAAATTTTTGTTGTAGACGACAACATCGATACAGATCAAATTATCCCTGCCGAATACCTGACCCTGGTTCCCTCGAAGCCGGACGAGTACGAGAAACTAGGCAGTTACGCAATGATTGGGTTGCCCGATCGCTACGGTAAGTTTATCGAATCCGGGGAACAGAAAACCCGGTACCCGATTATCATAGCGGGCGAAAATTTTGGCTGCGGTTCTTCGCGGGAGCACGCTCCGATCGCTCTGGGGGCGGCAGGTGTCACAGCGGTAGTGGCTTTGTCTTACGCGCGCATTTTCTTTCGCAATTGCTCGGCTACTGGCGAATTGTACCCGATCGAATCAGTCGATCGGCTGTGCGACTTGTTTGTAACCGGCCAAGAAGTGACGGTCGACTTTACAGCAGAGGTAATTGTCAACCACACTCTCGATCGAACTTTCTCGCTCAAACCTTTAGGAGAAGTAGGCCCAGTAATAGATGCCGGAGGGTTGTTTGAGTACGCGCGCCAAACGGGAATGATTGCGGCTCGCTCTTAACTGTTAAACCCCCTGCAATGTGGGGTGCAAGGCCCAAGAGCACCCTACAAATATCAGTAGAGTTTCAAATCGAGTCAATAAAATTCAATAAAATACGCTGGTGAGCAATCCCAAAAGGTCGCACATCTCCTGACTGCTCAGAAAAGCATTTGCCTGCCCGAATATGCTGGGGTGTCAACAACTTCATATCCCAACCCTCAAGCAAAACTAAATCCTTGACATCTGCACCAAGTTGTGCATAAAAAACGTGGCGAACCACATCTTTTTCGACATCACAACAGAAAAAAGAAACACTTGCAGGAGCATAGCCAATTTCCTCTGATAATTCCCGCAATACAGCAACTTCCGGCGTTTCCCCCGGTTCCAAGTGTCCGCCAAACAAAGCCCAATGTCCGGGATACCTGATATGAGGAATATCGTCTCGCAACTGACAGAGAAACTTGCCGTCTTGGTACAAAATCGCGATCGCAACGTGAATTTTAGTCATTTGTTAAAAAGAAGAAAGAAGAAAGAAGGAAGAAGGAATAAATTGCTGTAAAGGCTGGTTCACCAACATCTGTAAAACCAACCAAAAATCTAGGTAAACCTGCCCCGACCATAATATTATGGTTAAGGAACTTTGAGGATAAATAAACAGGTCGAAATCGCCCAAGCGCAACTATAAACCCTTGATTTTTATGAAATAGAATTACTTAATGAAATAAATTATAGCGGTTCTCAAGCGTGGTGAAGTATGGGGGCGAACCCTATGCCCACGGAGCCCTATGACCACCTCATGTTACTGAGAAAGGCTATAGCATCTTCCTATTTTTATTTAGTTGCCGCTGGAGTGCGCTTTAATTGTTCCATTTCCTCAACATAAACTTCACCTAAATCTTTTCCGGCCAAATCCTTTAGAGTAATACTCTTGTAGCGGACTTCTCCCTTCAGCAATACTTCATCGCCAAGCTGGGGCAACTCTTGCTTGGTTAAAATCCAAATACTGCCAGTACCATCCTCAAGTTGATAAGCCGCATTCCCTACAAACGGAGCGCGATTTTCCACCTTTCCCCGGAGATAAACTTCAGCATCCATTTGCCGCTTTTGTTGAACGTCGCCAATGCTAGCCACATTAAAGCCAAGATTGAGTTGAGACATGGGTAAATTGCCGCAACTGAAAAAACCGCTGGCGAGGATTAGCGACAAAGAGCTGGTACAGAATCTTTGAACCCAAACTTGCTGAATTGCAGTAGTCATTGGTCAACTGATTTGAGATGTGAGGTACGACTTACTTTAACAGAATCCTAAGAATCGATCGCAAGTAAGAAACTTCTCTAGTGTAGTCCTTGGCGGCGATTAAGCTAAAATCTAAAATCGTCAGCCCCTAACCCAGAGTCTACAATGGATGCCAAAACTGCTCAAATACTAGATGGCAAAGCTTTAGCGACAAAGATTCAAAGCGAGCTGAGCGATCGAGTCCGCGCCCTACAACCCCAAAAGGGGCGTCCTCCGGGACTTGCGGTGCTGATGGTAGGGGACAACCCAGCTAGCGCAGCCTATGTTCGCAATAAAGAGCGAGCCTGCGCTAAAGTTGGCATAGCTTCCTTCGGCCAGCATTACCCCGCAAACGCCACTCAAGCCGAACTAGAACTTGCAATTCGTGCACTCAACGAGGACGATCGAGTAGATGGCATTTTAGTTCAATTACCGCTACCAGAACACTTAGATGCAATTGCGCTGCTGTACCAAATTGCCCCCGACAAAGATGCTGACGGACTTCACCCTGTCAATTTAGGCCGTCTCGTGCGTGGCGAGGAAGGTTTGCGGAGTTGTACTCCCGCCGGAGTGATGCGGTTATTGCAGGAATACCAGATTGATTTAAAAGGAAAAAACGCTGTAGTTTTGGGCCGCAGTATTTTGGTGGGTAAACCGATGGCGCTGATGCTGTTAGAAGCCGACTGCACTGTTACTGTAGCTCATTCGCGATCGCAAAACCTAGAATCGATTACCAATCAAGCCGATATTTTAATAGCCGCAGTCGGCCGCACAGAAATGATTACAGCTAATATGGTAAAACCCGGATCGGTAGTAATTGATGTCGGTATTAACCGCGTCGTCAATCCAGACGATACTAGCCGTTTGGCCGGAGATGTTGAGTTTGATGCTGTTAAAACAGTAGCCGAATTTATCACGCCGGTGCCGGGAGGAATCGGGCCGATGACTGTTGCGATGCTGTTGGAAAATACAGTTTCGAGTTACAGCATCAAGTAGTCATTAGTCATCATTACAAATACACTTAACGTAGGGTGCGTCGCTGCTAAAAATTTGGGTGAAAAATCGAGTTTTCGGGAAGCGACGCACCATACAAAACACTTAACTTAGGGTGCGTCGCTGCTAAAAATTTGGGTGAAAAATCGAGTTTTCAGGAAGCGACGCACCTGACGATGTTCTCGAATTTGAAGATTTGCGATCGCGACGCACCCTACGGTTTTACAGCCACAACGCGAATTCTGCGGTAATCTGCACTCCAATTACCATCGCGGTACAGCCTCGATCGCAAACGCTCTGCAACTGCGTTAATTACCTGCGATCGCACATCATCAGACAACCCCGACAAAAACCCGCCAGCAAACATCTCAATCCAATTTACCATACCCGCGCTGCCACCTTCTAGGGGAGTCGGGCGATCGAACAAAACCGCATAACCCACATCAAATCCCTGCTTTTCCAAAAGCCCAGCATACTCGCCAATACTCGGAAAATACCAAGGATTAAGCGCTTCAGGTTCATCACAGCCAATTTCTGACAAAACACTCAAAAGTGCGCGGACGATCGCCCCCACGTTCCCCTTACCGCCAAACTCAGCCACAAAACGCCCTCCGGGCTTCAGCGCTTTTTCCACACAATCGATCGCAGCATCCGGCTGTTTAATCCAGTGTAAAACTGCATTAGAAAACACAGCATCTAACGGAGATTCTACTTGAAAAGTCCTCGCATCTGCGACAGCGAAGTTAATGTGAGGATAGTTAACCTTTGCCGTGGAAATCATCGACAAAGAGGAATCAATACCTTGCACAAAAGCACCACTTTGAGCAATCTTTTCAGTTAACTGTCCCGTACCGCAGCCCAAATCCAGAATTTGTTCACCAGCCTTCGGAGCGAGTAACTCCAAAATCGATTCGCCGTACTGCCAAACAAAAGCATGATTTTGCTCATAAAGAGCTGTATTCCAATAATTTTGTGCCATAATTACCCTGAACCTTTCTTCTCTTTCTCTGTGTTCTCTGCGTCTCTGCGGTTAATAAAAAAAATCCTTCTTCACAAAACCAACCAACTTATTTGTTAGCGAGTTGGGCGATCGCACTTCCCTCAATTCGGCAAACCCTAATATTTTCCAAAATGCGCGCTCCCTGCTTTTCATAAAAAGCAATTCCCGGCGCATTGCCAGTATTAACAGTCCATTCAATCCGCCCGCAATTTGTGGACTCAGCAATTTTTGCCAAATACTTTAGCAGCGCTGTCCCGACTCCCATACCGCGCATATGAGCTTGCACAAATAAATCATCAAGCCAAAGGCACGGCTGCGTCAATAAACTTGAATAGGAGGAATAAAAAAGAGCAAATCCTACCGCTTTTCCCGCAACTTCAGCCAACAAAACCCGCACTAGCGGAGGCTGGAAAAACAAAGTTTCCTGCAATTTATCGGCGGTTGCGGCCAACAAATTTTTAGCTCCATCGAACTCGCTTTTCTGTGAAATAAAATCCACAATTAATTCCAAATCTGCCAGCTCTGCTTCTCTAATTTTGATATCCAAATTAGCCATTGTTTAATTCTCAATCGCGCCTATTAATCACTGTATTAAATGCCATCATCAATGTCCAATATATGTTTGACTAACCACTTATACTTTTAAAATATAAATGATGGGGGAGCTATGGAACTTCGGCATTTGCGTTATTTCGTTGCAGTTGCAGAGGAACTGAATTTCACTCGTGCAGCCGAAAAACTGCATATTGCCCAACCTCCGCTGAGCCAACAAATCCAGCATTTAGAGGCAGAGTTGGGGTTTCAACTGTTTCGCCGCACCAAGCGGACGGTGCAGTTAACGGCAGCGGGACAGGTTTTTTTCGAGGAAGCCGGGAAAATTCTGCAGCAAGTCGATCGAGCAATTCAACTCGGCCGCCAAACCAGTCGGGGCGAACTCGGCCAACTGACGATCGGCTTTGTGAGTTCTGCTGCACACAACGTGGTTCCAGCCATTTTGCAGGCCTTTCGCACTCGGTGTGCCGCCGTCTTGCTGGAACTCCACGAACTGACAACAAACGAACAGTTGCAGCGGTTGCGGTTCGGGCAAATTGATATCGGCTTCGTGCGCCCTCCGGTTGAGGAAGAGGGGATAAATTCTGAAATCGTTTTTCGAGAACCGCTGATCGCGGCACTGCCAGAAACGCATCCGGCGGCCGATCACACGCATCTTGAATTACGCGAACTCTCTGCCGAACCGTTCATTTTATTTCCCCGTTCCCAGGCTCCGGGGTTGTACGATGCGATCGTCAGTCTGTGTCAACAAGCAGGTTTTAGCCCGATCGCAGCTCAAGAAGCAATTCAAATGCAAACCATTGTGAGTCTGGTAGCCGCCGAGATGGGAGTGGCGATCGTCCCTGAGTCGATGCAAAATTTCCAGCGCAGCGGGGTAGTTTACAAAGCGTTACCAGAATCAACCTGCATTGTGGCGATCGCTATAATTTGGCGCAGCGATCCAACGGCGGCGGTGCAGCGCTTTTTGGAAGTCGCCAGACACATTAGCAGATTTGAGATTTGAGATTTGAGATTGTAAATTTTAGATTGACTGGCAATTTGACAAACTTATCAAAACTCAAAGATTTTCTGTGCAACAACACCCGTAGAATGATTAATTGATGCTCGGAGTTCGAGCAACTACTGCCGTAAAAGTCAGCACGATGCGACCCCAACGGCTCACAATATCCCATATAAATATTAAGTACAAGAGAGCAAGGGATGGTATTGGCAACAGAAATGGGTTCGTCCCAACCGGAATCCTCTTTCGATTTATCTACTTATCTAGTCAAGCGAAAAGAGGCGATCGAGGTAGCTCTCGACAGTGCACTGCCGGTCATCTACCCAGATAAAATCTACGAAGCAATGCGCTACTCGCTGCTAGCGGGGGGCAAGCGCCTGCGTCCGATCCTGTGTCTGGCTAGCTGCGAACTGGCAGGCGGCACTACATCTATGGCAATTCCGACAGCTTGCGCTTTGGAAATGATCCACACCATGTCGCTGATCCACGACGATTTGCCGGCAATGGACAATGACGACTACCGGCGTGGCAAACTGACGAACCACAAAGTCTACGGCGAGGATATCGCCATTTTGGCTGGCGATGGTTTGTTGACCTATGCTTTTGAATTTATCGCCACTAAAACTGAGAACGTACCCCCCCAACAGGTGTTGCAGACGATCGCCCATTTAGCGCGGGCATCGGGTGCTGCTGGACTCGTAGGCGGTCAAGTGGTTGATTTGGAATCGGAAGGAAAGACAGATGTTTCTCTGGAAACTTTGAATTACATTCACGCTCACAAAACAGGCGCGCTGTTAGAGGCCTGCGTAGTTTGTGGGGCAATTCTGGCTGGGGCTTCGGCTGCGGATTTGCAGCGGCTGTCTCGTTTCGCTCAAAATATTGGGTTGGCTTTCCAGATCATTGACGACATTCTGGATATTACTGCTACCCAAGAAGAACTGGGCAAAACTGCTGGCAAAGATGTTCAAGCAGGGAAAGTCACTTATCCGAGTTTGTGGGGAATTGAGGAGTCTCGGCGCCAAGCTTCGCAGCTTGTTGCTGATGCTAAGGCTCAATTGGCAGTGTTTGGGAGCAAAGCTCTACCGCTGCTGGCGATCGCCGATTATATTACCAGCCGCAGTAACTAGAAATACTAAACACTATGCAGGAAATTTGCAGCGGCATTTTAAACAATCATGTACTCGTGGTTGCTTTGATCGCTTGTCTGGCGGCTCAGATCATGAAGTTGCCGATCGAGTTGGTCAAAAATCGCAAGTTTAATCTTCAGTATTTGGTAACAACGGGGGGAATGCCCAGCGCTCACTCGTCTTTTGTGGGCGCTTTGGCTGCTGAAGTCGGACAAACGATGGGATGGGAAAGTCCGGACTTTGCGATCGCTGCGATCTTTGCAATTATTGTCATGTACGACGCAGCAGGCGTCCGCCAAGCAGCAGGCAAGCAAGCTCGCATCCTCAACCAAATTATTGACGAGTTTTTTGAGGAAGATCACAACCTTAATGAGGCTCGCCTGAAAGAGTTGCTGGGACACACTCCTTTTCAAGTGCTTGTCGGTTTGGGGCTGGGAATCACTATTGCTTGGATCGCAGGGCCTGCATATTAGTTAACTGTTAACTGTTAACTGTTAACTTTTAACTTTTAAGTATTAGTTGTTGACTGTTAACTGTTAACTAATCACTACTGACCGAATTCTGCTTGCAGAATATCGTCGTTGTCATCGGCGATAGTGGCGACAATAGTGATAGCACGAGAAATTTCTCCGGTCGAGATTTCGGCGATCGTCCGAGTCGATATTACCGCAACTTGATTGTCAACAATGGCAAAATGAGATTCCAAAGTAGACAGCCAATTCATTTCTAGAAGTTTCCGCATTAATTGAGCTTCATTCTTCGCAGGCAACTGCAGTACAAAAGCCCAAACAGTCAAAGTATCATCTTCGGTTTCGCCGGTGAGTTGCACGAACACTTCAACACTGCCGTACTTAAACTTCCAAAGATGTCCGCCAGCTTCACTTTGACCGACCATCACTTTTTGGTCTACAGCCATGCTGGCGATGACAGTTTCAATTTCTTCTGCATAGGTGACGGCTGTGGCTTTTTCGACCTGCTCGGAGGCGATCGCGCTTTCCCTCGATAGGCTTTCTGCGGAAGCTGTTTGTATGTTCGGCTCGCTGGTAGTCATCAGAAATATGGGTTTGAAACCCCGTCCTTTTAGGACGGCTTTACATTGAGTTAAAACATGCAGCGGGGTGGAGGGGTATGGTTGCCCCTCCGATGAGGTATGGTTGCCTCAATCTCCTTTCGGAGTAAAGTTAGCTTCGCCAATGTTTTGAGAGCTTGTTAGGCTGAAAGCACTGTCCCAGTGACCTTAGAACTGTTTAACCTTCAGCGACAGAGCAAGGAACTAGCTACGCATTCTCCCGGTGTCGTGACTCAAAAAACGTAGTCAGTTAAGACTTAGGCCCGTCAGAACGGCTTGTTAGATTTCTCCTTCAAGCCTCATGCCTTTAGGCTGAGGTTCCTGACGATTATATTTAGATGGAAAACTATTCCAATAATCAGTTTACTTGCTAAAGCTTAAAATTATGACTTTAAATAACTGGTTCCGAGGCTAGGCCTGGGAACCAGTTAATCTCGCTTGTTTGCGGAGCCAGACGCAAGTTGGACTTGCAAAGCGGTTTCAACCAGGTTCGCGATCGTTTTTAAGCCTTGGGCTTAGTCGCCGCCGGCTTCTTCTCAATGGTATTCAAGCCGTTGAGGAACATGGGTACCAATTTCTCCATAAATGCCTGCGGGTCGCGGTTCCAGGCGCGCTGAGCTACATCGACTCTAGTCATTTGCAGATCCGGGGCCAGCAGGGTTCTGGGTAAGCGTTCCATCAGGTATTGCGGGCGTTCCCACATCGGCATGGTGTTGGCAATATCCACGAGGCGGGTGACGCGGCGGAGTTCTGCCCCCAGCATGATATCCATTCCCGATTCAAAAGCTGCTTGTTCGATCGCCACATACTTGCGCTTTGCCTGTTCCACCTTCTGGCGGTGTTCCGGGCTTTTGTCGGCGATTTGGGCCAGCCAGCGGTTGCCCCAGCGGACGTGACCAGCTTCTTCGGGAAAAATCTTTTCGATTGTTTCGCGGATTTTGACGTTTTCTGCGGTTTGGGGAGCCTGTTTGAGGGCGTGGATGTGCGCTGAGAAGTATTCGCAGCCCCGCTTCTCGGTGACGTTAATCGCGGCGAGGGAAGAAATTACGAAGTCTTCGCGGTTTGTGGTGGGGTCTTGTTGTTCGCTGTCATACAACCTTTCAAATTCGTCAATGTAGGAGACTCCCGGCGGCGTTCCCACATTTTGGCCGAGGTCTACCAGCAAGTCGGTGAGCCACATAGCGTGTCGCGCTTCGTCGGAAATGTGCCGGGAGAGGTCGCGCACGAGTTCGGCTGGTTCCCCGTTTAGCTGTTCGATCACCTCGGTGAGGTCTTTGCAACTGCGCTGTTCGCTGTAGCGGTAGCGGTTGAGGGTGATCAGGTGAATTTCGCGATCGCGCACTACATTAGCTAAAATTTCGCGCGCTCCCATTGCGTTGCGAAGCTTGCGGGGATAGGCAACAGTCATGGTTTTATGTTGTTTTGTAAAGATACCTATATAAGTGTAACGCAGTTTTTTCGACAACCAATTACCTCGCAAGGGTGAAAGTTGTTGTGTGGGAGGATTGAGCCGTGGGGTAAATTTAGTCCTGGACGCAGGGGTGGTCAGAAATCGGTTTTTTTTCGAGCGAGGTTAATTTTAATTAACCACATCCTAACATCCCCTTGATACCCCCTACTATAAACAGCCCAATCACCCCAAAAATTCCTAAAGCATGAAGATCTAGTGGTAGATGAAGAAAACCAAAAATTCCCCCTGTTATCAATCCTACCCATGACAACCCTGCTAACATGGTTGATCCTATTACATAAATTGCCACAATCATCCCGCCAGTAACTGCGATAAGTAATGCAATTAAAATCCCTACGACTATCATTTGGATACCATTAGGGTCAGGGCAAAATGAAGCTTGAGCAATCAGCATTTGACCGAGATTTATTGTCAGAAATAAAAGCATAACTTTGGTGTCTATAATCTACAGTGTTGTTTTGTAAAGATACCTACATAACTGTAAGACAGTTTTGGGCTTGCTAATTCACAAAGCAAAGTTAGAAGTTTGTTGTCAATGCCCCATGCCCAATTCCCAATTCCCGTAGACTTTTATCTCAAGTCTCAGTTGAGTCTGAAACCATATCCTTAGCAGACTCTTGTTGAAATTTTCGCGCCTCTTCTACTTCTAACCTAGCCAGAGTTGTCGCCACATCGGCTAACTGTAAAGCCAGATTCATCCGACAAATCGGGTTTTTTTCCCTCCAGAGGTCTTTTGCCAAGAAATGTACTCGCGGGGCGAAACATTTTAATTGAATTTGGCGGAGTAACTTTCACCAGAAAACGAGCGAGAAGCCCCGGGCTACCGACATGGGGAGGAAAGCGGCTGCGACGACCGTCGCCTTGAATCAAAATCCATAGGAATAGCCATCTTTCAAGTACAAAAACGAAATTAGACATAAAGTCCTCCATTACTGGGTAAAGTTCGCTCCCTTGAATGTTTTAAGAGCTTGTTATGCCAAAAGCACTGGTTTAACCCCGTTAATCCTGTTTAACTTTTGGCGATAGAGCGGAAAACTAGCGTCGCATTTTCCGGTATCATGACTCAAAAAACGTAGGTCTAATCCTGTCTCTGGTAAGGTTCGGGCTTTCTTCTTGCACCGCTGGCGATCGAGCCGGACTTCCCAAAAGCCCCCGCTTTTAAGCGTGGGGTTCCTTACGGTCATAGTCTTTCTTCGGTTGAAGTTTGAATGCCCAGCAACACCCGTTCTAGCTCCAAGTAAACAAATGTCAGCATGATTACTTTATCTTCATCGGTGATTGTAACACTACAGGTTGCCGATCGAGGTTCAACGCCTTCGTGCCTTACAACTACAGTATATTTTCCCTGCTTCAGGTTATCAAAATTCACATCTGCCTCAAACAGGTCAACTGTCTCCTCGGCCACCACTCGTCCTTCTTGAGTCAGTAAAGTGACAAACGCAATGCCGTCAACTGAAGTCATGGCGACGTTACTCTGATTGCGGATCATCACAAAAATATCGGACATCATTGGGTCATTGGTAATTGCTAATTGCTAATTTAGAATGAGTGCATAATCTCACAAACAAAGGAGCATAAATACAGTGAATTATTTCAAGTTTTTGCTAATTTTGACTATTAGTGCAGCGGTTCTCGGTTTGGGAAAAAGTGGGGCCCTAGCTGCTGTCTGGAATATCTCTGAGAATGAGCCTGGTTTGCAGATTCACGGCGTGCGGGTTGCTCAAAGGGACGATCGCAATTTAAGCAACTCGAAAGGTACATTAAAAGAAGGCAGTGCTATCTCTGTCGATCCAGATGATGTGGTTGGCATACCAAAAGCTGAAGCGCGGCGGCGTTTTATTCTGAATAAGATATATCGGGTTCAGGAAGGCACTACCGCTGAGGATTTGTTTATTGTTGATGAGAAAGCAAATAAATGGGCTGTAGAGGATGTCTCTGAGGCTACAATGGGCCCTACTACTAACAGCGTTGCCCAGATAGTGTCGGGTAACGGGAGAGTCTGGGCGCTGATCCAGAAGTTCTAAATTTAAAAAAAACGCCGCTTTTAAGGGCGGCGTTCTTATTAATTAAAAATCACAGGTTAAAAATGGTATAATTACCATTTTTAACTTTTAATTTTCAATTATTAATTTTCTAACAGTCGTAGTAGAGAGCAAACTCGTAGGGGTGAGGACGCAGCCGCATCGGGTTGACTTCATTGTCGAGTTTGTAGGAAATCCAGGTTTGGATGAAGTCTTCGGTAAATACCCCAGTTTCAGTTAAGAAACTGTGGTCTTTTTCTAAAGCTTCTAAAGCGCCTTCCAAGGAACCGGGAGTTGAAGGAATTTTGCTCAATTCTTCAGGGGAAAGGTCGTAGATATCCACGTCCAAAGGTTCGCCCGGATCGATTTGATTCTTGATGCCGTCTATGCCGGCGCACAGCATGGCTGCAAATGCTAAATAGGGGTTGGATGTGGCATCGGGACAGCGGAATTCTAACCGCTTGGCTTTGGGGTTGGTTCCCGACAACGGAATCCGCACTGATGCCGATCGATTTCCTTGAGAGTAAGCTAAGTTTACAGGCGCTTCAAAGCCCGGAACTAAACGCTTGTAGGAATTGGTCGTGGGGTTGGTGATTGCCAAAAGTGCCGGGGCGTGCTTGAGAATGCCGCCGATGTAATGCAGTCCCATTTGACTGAAACCAGCATATTGATCGCCTGCAAATAGAGGTTGGCCGTCTTTCCAAATCGACTGGTGAACGTGCATCCCGGAACCGTTGTCGTTAAACAGCGGTTTGGGCATGAAGGTGATGGTTTTGCCGTATTTTTTGCCGACGTTTTTGATGACGTATTTGTAAGTAAGCAAGTAGTCGGCGGCTTGTACTAAAGTGGCAAAGCGGAAACCGAGTTCGCATTGACCGCCGGTGGCGACTTCGTGGTGGTGCTTTTCGATGGGTACGCCGCATTTTGCCATTGTCAGCAGCATTTCCGTTCTCATGTCTTGAGAGGTATCGGTTGGTGCTACTGGGAAATAACCTTCTTTGTAACGCGGTTTGTAGCCGAGGTTGCCACCTGCTTCTTCTTTGCCGGAATTCCAGCGACCTTCGATCGAATCTACGTAATAGTAGCCGGAATTTTGGGTTTGGTCGAAGCGAACGTCGTCAAAAATGAAGAATTCTGCTTCCGGGCCAAAGAATGCTGTATCGCCCAGACCGGTGGAAAGCAAGTAGTCTATGGCTTTTTGGGCAATGGTGCGGGGACAGCGACTGTACGGTTCGCCGGTGCGAGGTTCTTTGATGCTGCAAATGAAGCTGATGGTCGGTTCTGCCATGAACGGGTCCATCCAAGCGGTGGTCGGATCGATGACCATCGTCATGTCTGATTCGTTGATGGCTTTCCAGCCCCTAATGCTGGAACCGTCGAAGGGTACGCCGTCTGTGAATGCGGTTTCGTCGATTTGGTCGTGGTACAGGGAAAGGTGCTGCCAGATCCCCGGCATATCGATGAATTTGAGGTCAACGATCTGGATCTTATTTTCTTGTATGTAGTTTAAGGCTTCTTGGGGTGTCTGGAACATGACTTACTCCTGATATTGGTTGTGTCTTGGCGATCGGCCGATTTCAGACTGTGTGGGCGATCGTAGGCCTTCAGTATCCACTATTTTGTATCTAGGGCTACAAAAGTTTGAAATAGGGGCCCAGTGGGGCCGGGCCGTTTGAGATTCTTGCCCTGTGGATTATTTTTCGGCTGAAGATACAAGGCAAACGGCCCAATTTTACGACTGTTTGCCGCGGATAGACTACCCTTGGTGAAAATCCTATCTCAAATCTTAATCAAACGCCGATTTGTAGTAGTCTACAATAGGCGGTCTGTCTCAGATAGCAAAGTATTGATAAAGATTTTTGGGAGAGAAACTTATGCGCGATGCAGTGACGAGCCTGATTGAAAATTATGATGTTGCTGGTAGGTATTTAGACCGAGATGGTATCGATCGGTTGAAATCTTATTTTGCAACGGGCACGGCACGGGTACAGGCGGCGGCTGCGATTAACAGCAATGCTGCGGCAATTGTCAAGCAAGCTGGTATCCAGCTATTTGCTGAACAGCCGGAACTGATCCGTCCCGGTGGAAATGCCTACACGACTCGTCGCTACGCGGCTTGTCTGCGGGATATGGACTACTACTTGCGCTATGCTACTTACGCCCTAGTGGCTGGAAGTACCGACGTGCTCGACGAGCGCGTGCTGCAAGGTTTGCGCGAAACTTACAATTCTCTAAGCGTTCCCATTGGCCCGACAGTGATGGGGATTGGCATTATGAAGGAGATGGTTAAGGCTCAGGTGGAAGCTGCTGGCTTGTCTGTGGGGCCTTTTTTGGATCAGCCTTTTGATTACATGATTCGCGAATTGAGCGAACAAGATATTTAAGTCAATTTGCTAGTTCTTTTAGCAGCAAATTGCACTTGTGGCTGGCACTTAGCAGCAGTTAGATGGATCGCTTTTTTTGGCCTCACAGCCTCCAAGCGATCTTTTTTTATGGGTTATACAATTTTAGATTAAAGATTTCAGATGAAAAATTATAGATTAAAAATTTAAATAATTGGGAATGACTTATGAATTAAGGGTTTGGAGCTTCCCTATAATTGCATTCTTGTTTTAAACTGGTGCTAAAAATCGTCAACACATCCCCAGACGAGGCATTTGTCCAGAGGATTTTTGGTTTGGCGCCGATCGATTTGTGCCACGGTTGTTGCTTCTACTTCGCCATTGGGGTAAAGAATGTGGATGATGTCACCGCTGACGAAGGCGAGGGGATTTTCTTGACTATTGCCAGGATTTCTGATAGGAAAGTTAATTGTTTTCATGGTCGATCGCCCTGATGGTATTTGTAGCGCTTTTAGCTGCATATAAATCATCCGCTAGTCGCAAAAATTATTGTGTGATTCTACGGATGTTTATCTGTGATCAAACTACACAATGAAAGCGATCTCAGTCACATAATGTGAGGTGAGGGCGATCGCCCCGCGACGGTCGAAAAACCAAAATAATTGCCAAAAATTAGCAGTCGGGCTTGTGCGTAAGTGCTAATCTGGTACTGTTCTTAACCCTATCCGTACAGATTAAAAACCTTGGCTAAACAGCGACTAGACACTTTATTGGTCAGCCTAGATTTGTGCAGTTCCAGACAGCAAGCTCAGGCATTGATTCGGACTGGGAAAGTCTCCATCAACCAACAGGTAGTTGACAAACCTGGCACTGAGGTCGATATTTCAGCAAAGATTCAGATCAAAGAGCGATCGCGCTATGTTTCCAGAGGCGGTGACAAATTAGCAAAAGCTTTAGAAGTTTTTGCGATTCCCGTTGCAGGCAGAATTTGTCTCGACGGCGGCATCTCCACAGGCGGTTTTACCGACTGTTTGCTGCAAGCTGGGGCCGCCCTAGTCTACGGCGTAGATGTTGGCTACGGTCAAGCAGATTGGGGCTTGCGTAACGATCCGAGGGTAATTTTGAAAGAACGCACCAATTTGCGGTACATGACTGCTAATGAGCTTTACGGCGACTCTGCGCCACCAGATTTGGCGGTAGTAGATGTGTCGTTTATTTCCCTGGATAAGATTTTACCGGCGCTGTGGGAATTGTTGGCACCACCGCGAGAAGCGGTGTTGCTGGTAAAACCGCAGTTTGAGGTAGGGCGGGAGAGAGTAGGGAAAAAAGGCGTAGTGCGAGACTCAGCAACTCAAGCTGATGCGATTTTTCAAGTGTGGAAGGCAGCCACAGCTTTAGGATGGCAGCAACGGGGCTTAACGTGGTCGCCTTTACTTGGCCCGGCGGGTAATATCGAGTATCTTTTATGGTTGGGGAGCGATCGCGAACAGGAGCCAGAGCCGAGGGCGATCCTCTTCGAGGGCTGCGCTAACGAAGAGGATGTTGTGAAGGAACGGATCGCACAAGTCACCAAAGCGGCGGCGCGGGAACTTGTCGATCGATTGTAGATTTTAGATTTTAGATTGATTTCCAGATGTTAAGCTAATCAATTTTAAAAATCAAATTTGGAAATCCAGATTGCTATAAATTTTTAAAATTTTTGTCAATCAGACTCATAAACTTTCACAAGAGTGAAGAATTCCATGCAGTCATTTAAACAAGTCGGTTCGATTTTACTCTACGTTCTAGGTGGCATTGGGTATGTGGCGATTGTAGCTACTATTGTAGGCATTTCAATTCTGATCAAGTGGGCAGCTCTGCTACTGGCAGACAAATTATTATATACCATTCTGATTATCGGCGATTTGTTGAGAGGCCTCGAAATTATTGAACTGTTAAATATATTGATATTTGCTTTTATCGGTATGGGAGTGGGTGTGGCGACAAGGCTTCTACACCCTCAATACGGTCGAAAAATTAGTGCCGCTTTGTTGATAGTTATAGTTCCCTTAGTTTTCATGATTACGCCAGCCATCAGATATAATTCTTGGCTGGAAAAAGTAGAGGAATCGGATAATTTATTGCCAGCGCAAACTGCAACATTAACTAACTCATTTTTGAATAGAAAAGTGGGATTGCCTGGTTTTATCGGTTATTACGTATATACTGGTCAATTTCCCGTTATTCCCACGAAACAATCGGAGATGAAAGACCTCGACAGCTTTGAAAAAAAAGTTAATTCCAGATTTGTACAGTTCACAGGTATTGCTCCGACTATTGTTTCTTGGTCAATGCGGGTTTGTTTTTGGTTGATTAGAATATTTTACTTTTCTATAGCAGTAATTGCCACGATCGCGCATTTTAGAGAAGGTGTGAGAATCGCTAGACGGTAATACGATTTTAGGATCGCGAATTAAATAACTTACAATTTTAATTGTAAGTTATTTAATTCGCGATCCTAGGGCAATTTTTAAGTGCCAATTTTAAACTCTTGCTGCAAGCGATCGATAATTGTATTACGCTCGATCGTGGCGAGAATTTCTTGAATTACCGTATCTTGTCCCAGAGGGCCCCAGGTGCAGCCTTTTTCTAGATAAACTTGGGCGGCGCGACCGACAGCGTAGGTTCCGTAAGCTGCTAAACTAGCTTGAGTGACAGCGACTCCGGCAAAAGTAGAAAAGCCGATGTGCGGGGCCGCAGCAGCAGCACTTTTGCCAAATCCCAAGAGGAAACTGCTACCTAATTCTCCCAAAAGTACGCCGCCAGCGCTGGAGAAAATAGTCTGCCAAAGTTTCCCGGCTTCGTAACCAGTCATGGGTAAGCCGTAAAGTCTCGATAAAGAGCGAATTAAGGCTAAATCTGCGACACTTGCTCCCATTACATCCAAGAATGCCACGGGATTTAAACCGACAGCCAAAGCTTTATATTTGGCAAATTGCCAGATTAAATCTTCGGCTTCTGTTTGTCGCAATTTGAGAACGTGACGGGCAATGTTTGCTTCGGCATCTCTAGCTTCAACTAAAGCATTTAGAGCGAGGAGCGATCGACCTTCTCTGTTAAGAATTGTGAGAATTTTATGTTTGAGTTCGTCTATCTGCGCGGGCGGCGACTCCCATTCGTTAGTTACTCTTCCGTCTGACCATTCCACCCGCACTTGCACCGGCGCGGGTTCGGCGGCTACCATGACTATTTCTAAAGATTTGGCAGTTTTAGGCGGTGATTTTGCAGTAGATTTATCAGATGGGTTGTTTGGGTCGGACAAATTTTCGCTATCTGTTTCATGTCTTACCGCAGCGGCTGCTAACTCTTCAGAATTTCCCAGCGCTTGCAAACTTTGGTAAATAGCTTTTCTGTCTAATTCTGGATAAAGGTCAATTTTATTAAAAACTAAAATTACCGGTTTTTGAGCTGTTTGCAATTCGCAAAGTGCTTGATATTCAGTTCTGGTAATATCGCCTGCTACGACAAACAGAATTAAGTCAGCTTGGCGAGTTACTTGTTTCGCCATTTCGCCGCGCACTTCGCCACCAACTTCATCAAGTCCCGGAGTATCGATTAATTCAACTTGCACGCCTCCTTTCCCTCCCTTGGCAAGGGGGGGTTGGGGGGATTCCTCGCTGTCAAGGAAGGATAAAGGCACACTCCAGCGCACGGAACGCGGCCACTGAGTCACGCCGTTGAGAGGGCCTGTTTGCAGAATTTTGTGACCTAAAAGCGCGTTTAATACCGCTGACTTGCCGCGGCTGACTAAGCCGAAAGTAGCAATGCGGATTATGTTGTGGTCTAGTTTTTCTGAGGTAGAAGTTAAGATATCTAACTGATATTGCAGCGCCGCTTCTAATTCTGTATTATTCGAGTTTTTTTTCCCTTGGCGCAGGTGGGAATAGCGCGCCAGGGCTTCGCGCAAACTGGCGCGGGCAAGGGATAAGCGATTTTCTTGAAGGGAATTGTCAGCCATTGGCGATCGGCTTTTTTAAGCAGGTATAATTTATCGTCGAATTATAAATCCTCTTTCTTATTTTAATACACTTTTTCATAAATTTATAATTTTTTAGTTTTGAGTTTTCCAAAAAATATTGAACGGGCATCTTGCCCGTTCCACAATCACAAAAAA